>CAMPYB010000018.1 GCA_946998115.1 uncultured Actinomyces sp.
ATGAAACTAGAACCTACGCATTGCAACTATTCATTTTTATATATTAATATGTAACTCATAAATATAATGCTGAATATATAATAACAAAAATATTTTACATAAAATTCGCAATATATTGGCATACAAGTACAGAAATACAACATAAAACAGCTACTTGGAAAAGATTAGCACCAACCCATGCAGCAAGAACACCTAAAACAAGAGCTATTAAACCTATAATTTGACTATCTGTAGCATATAAAATCGCTGGGAAAGTCATTATAGATATTGTTACATATGGAACATAGTATAAAAAGGATTTCATAAACTGATTAGTTATTTCTTTTCTTATTATAGTCAAAGGCAAAACTCTTATAAGGAAAGTAACTGTCGCCATAACAGCAATATAAAAATACACATTAATTCCCATTTTTCACCTTTTCTGCATTATTATTTAAAGGAAAAAATATTGCTAGAAGCGTTGAAATTACAATAGTCAACACTATTATTTTATTTCCTTCTGAAAACGTCGATAACACTGGAGTTATCGTAAAAATATAACTTAAAGCAAAACTTGCACTGACAGCAAGCACTAGCACCTTATTATTTTTAGATGGTGGAATAATAATTGCTATAAACATACCAAATAATGAAATTCCCAACGCTTTAACAATATCTTCAGGCAATAATTGACCTGCAACAACTCCTAGCAATGTACCTAATGCCCAACAAGGTAAACATTGCATCATTCCAGCATAATAATAATAAGGATTCAATTTTCCTTCACGTGATATTGCTAAAGCAAAAAGTTCATCTGTTAAATAAAAACCTATTAATATTTTATGATACCAAGCAGTGTCAGCATCAAATTTTTGACTAAAAGCACAACTCATAAGTAAATATCTAGCATTAGTTACCAAAATTATTATTGCCATTTCAATGAGTGAACCACCAGCGGCTATAACTGAAAAACCAACATATTGACCAGCTGAAGCATTATTAGTAACGCTAGTTATAAAAGCTTGAATAGGAGTTAAACCAGCATTTTTAGCAGCAATTCCCAAAGCAAATGACACAGCAAAATAACCTAATGCTATAGGGAAAGAATCCATTACTCCTTGTTTAAATTGAGAAATATTTTCTTTTTTTATTTTTTTCCTATCCTCACAATTTTTTACGTTATCTTTTTTCGCATTCATTTCTTTTGTCTTTTTTCTTTCAGTTTACACACTATAAGTATATATTCTATACGTTTTTTATTTACATGTGGATATATTTTCTATTTTTATTCGCTATTGATATTTCTAAATAGTTTATTTAAGTTTAGAATATTTTTTTCTTTGCAAATATGCTTCATTTTTCAGCGAAAAGTAATAATAAACACTTATTTATAAAATTGCACATAACACATTTTTACTATAATATTACAATACTTTCTATATGAGTTAAGGGTAAATATGAAAATTTCAAATTGTAATTATTCTAATGAAATTTTAAACAATAAAAAACTTCTTTTTGAAATTTTTTCAATTGCTTTACCAACTTTAGGATTTTTAGCTATTTCCCCTATTCTACTTGCAACTGATACATTTTTTATAGGACATTTAAATTCAAAACAATTACTAGCAAGCCTTTCTATGGGAAATTTAATTTTAAACACTTCATATTCTTTATTTATTTTTTTAACATATGGAACTACTGCCAATGTAGCAATATTCTTTGGTCGTTCAAATACACGTAAAGCTTACACTTATGGTATTCAAAGTCTATATTTATCATGTTTTATCGGCATTTTTCTCATAACATTACTATATTTTTTCACAGACTATATAATTTTATTCCTAGGACTTGAATCAAGTGTCGCAAAATTTACAAAACTTTATGTTTACACATGCTTGCCTGGCTTATTTTCCATTATTGTTTCTCTTTCCGCTGTTGGTATTTTACGTGGAATGTTAAAAAATGTTTTACCTCTTTTAGCAGGTATTTCTTGCGCATTAATTAATGTTGTCTTGACTTTTATTTTTGTTTACATATTAAAATTTTCTATAGTTGGCGCTGGAATTGGAACATCTATTAGTGAAATGATATTAGCTAGTATTCTAGTTTTTGCAATAGTTAGAAAAGCTATTGTCCAGAAGGCTGATTTTAAAATTACTGCAGATATTTTTAAACATCTTTTAGACAACTTCCCACTTTTCATAAGATCTTTGTCTTTAAATGCCTCATTTTTTGTTTTAGGTTTGACTTTAGCACATTTTGGTAGCGGTGTTATAGCAAGTCATTATGTTGCTTATACTGTTATGGTTTTTTTGAATTTCATGCTTGATTCTATTGGCATTGCAAGTCAATCTCTAATTGCTATAAAAATTGGAAATTCAAATCGTAATATAGTTTTATTATTGTCCAAAAAATGTATAAGTATCATTATGCTATTATCAATTCCTTTAGGAATTATTATTTTATGTTTATCACCTTTTATACCAATGATTTTTACTAATGATATAGAAATCAGCGCTAATGCTACTGTTCCAATAGCAATTTGCGCAATTTTCTTACCTATAATTGCTTTCGCTTTCGTAGCAGATGGTATTTTAATTGGAGCTAAAGACAATAAATATATTGGTTATTCTAGTGTACTTATTTTTATCATATATGCTTTATGCTTATTGCTAGTAAGCTTTTTTATACCTAAATCGTATGCTTTGCCAGCCATATGGTTATGCATAATGTTTGGCTTTTATGGTACACGAACTATAATTTATGGTGTGCGTATTTTTTCATATAAATGGTTAAAATAAAAACATAAAATTATTATATTTCACTATTACAAACAAGTTTTACATGTTTTTTAAAATTTTTAACTCTATTTACATTGAACTCCAAGCAATTACTCCTCTGTTAATTTTTTTCCGAGCAAGTAATGCTTGTATCGATACTGTAGTATTACTAACATTTTCTATTTGAATAAGTAAATCTTTCACTTGTTTTGCCCATCTTACAAAATCGCCTGCTTGCATTTCAGAATTCTGTAATATATTAGATAATTCACGTCCCATACACCAATCATGTAATGGTTGCGTTAAACCAAAATCTAATTCATTTATTTGTTGAACATTATATTTTTTCTCTAATTTATATACTTTTTTATAAACTTTTATAAAAATATCTGATAATTCACCATAATTTCTTTCAAGATTTTTAGGTAATTTCTTAAAAGCATTTTTCCTACCGGTATATATAAAAGATGACATTATTGGTGCTAGAATATTATGCTCTACAGTATCTAATATTCCATTTGTAATAATTTCAGCTATTAAAATGTCATTGTCAGAATGTATATTAGATAAGAGCATGCCTTTTTCAGTTAATTTAGTTTTTTTATCCAAATATTCTAATTCTTGCAATATATAAATTATGCTAAATAATGTTTTAGAAATATTACCAGCCTGTGAATCTATTATTTTTTCATACTGTTTAATATTTTTTTCATGCTCAATATATTTATTATAATTTTCTAAATGCTGTTTTTTATTTTTACAACTATTACAAGAATGCTCATAAATTTTTGTTTCCAAATCTGAAAGTATCTTCATGCCTTGCATTCTAGCTTTATTAGGATAAATAATTTTAGTATTAACATTTTTTCTAATAATTTTGTTTAAAAATATAGATAATTTTTTAGCAGATTTATTATTATAAAAAGCTTCATAAAATAATGCTCTTTGCTCATATTGTAATTTAGATTTATCTATTTGCATTACAAAGCCACACATATTAGCATCTAAACTGTCAGCATATATTTTTTTCTTATTACCTTTTTCTGTAATTACAGTAAAAAATATATTATTTCTACCTATAGGTTTCGTTATTGCTATACCATACTTACGATGTCTACCTTTTTTATAAGTAAAAATTGCACCAACTTTACAGTATTGATCAAGAAACAATTCAGCATTTTGTTTTTGCTTCAAAAATTTTTCATATCTATATTTGCTATCTTGTATTTTATATTCAGATTTCAACTTTGCGTATTCTAAAAAATCACCTTTAGAGCATTTAACATTTTCCAAATATTTATTTTTAGTTTCTTCTTCTTTCTCGATTTTTTTAGCATATTTTACTATAGATTCATTTCCTTGAAATTGAGCAAATGAAGAACGCAAAAGTTTTTCAACATTTTTTATATCATAATTTTTTAGCAAATTGGCAACCATATTATAAGTAGGTTTAAAAACAGAATTTAAATCGTATGAATTACTAGTTGCAATATCAAAATAATCTTCAGGGTCTATACTTCCATCATATAATAGTATGACATTTCCTTCAGTATCTATTCCTCTACGACCTGCTCTACCTGCAAGTTGAGTAAATTCTATGGGATTAAGCATAACATGTGCTTTCCCATTCCATGTTTTCAAAGTTTCCAAAAATACTGTTTTGGCTGGCATATTAACACCCAAAGCTAAAGTACCTGTAGCAAATACTACTTTTATAAGTCCATCAGCGAAAAGTTTTTCAACAAATTCTTTCATCACAGGTAGCATTCCAGCGTGATGAGTTGCGTACCCATATATCAAACATTTAGCCCATTTATGCAAATTTAAACTTTTACGGTCTTCTTTACTAATATTTTTATAGAAAATATCAAAACGTTGCTGTATTTGTATTTTTTCATTATCAGATGTCAAATCTATTTTTTTATCAAAACACGATTTTAAAGCTTGATCACAGGTAGCTCTAGAAAATATAAAAAATATAGCTGGAAGCATTTTTTCTTTATTCAGTAAAGAAATAATTTCAGGTCTATTTAAAGTTTTCGTTTTGAAATATTTGACACTATGATCAGCAGGCACTTTTTGAACTGCTTTTACAACTTGTTTATTTATTATAGGTTTATTAATAGAAAAATTTTCAACATTATTATTACATAAAGTATTTTTTTCTTTCAGATCTTGTTTTTGCTTCTGTTCTTTATTGTTAATTTTACGATATTCAAATAAATCATATATTTTATTTCCTATTAACATTTTGTTATATAAAGGTACAGGCCTATAAGATGATTGTATTAATTCACATTCATATCTACATTGTTTTATCCAATTGCTAAATTGTAAAGAATTAGATATTGTCGCAGATAACCCTAATATTGGTATTTTTGTATCTAAATGTATAATTATTTCTTCCCAAATTGGACCTCTAAATTCATCTGCTAAATAATGTATTTCGTCCAAAATAACATAGTTCAAATTTTCTAAACGCTCAGATTTTTCATATATCATATTGCGCAAAACTTCAGTTGTCATTACCAATATTTGCGCTTGTGGATTTATAGCAATGTCTCCAGTAAGTAAACCAACTTTTTCACTACCATATTCTTTTTCAAGCTCACGATATTTTTGATTACTCAATGCTTTAATCGGTGTAGTATAAAAAGCCTTTTTGCCATCACACAAAGATTTATATACAGCAAAATGCGCTATCACAGTTTTACCACTACCAGTTGGAGCACAAACTAAAACATTACAATTTTTATTAATTTTTTCAATGGCTTGTTTTTGAAAACTATCTAAATCAAAATTTAATCTTTCTTCAAAACTTTCAATCATCTATCAGACCATATCTTTCCCATTTGTCTATCACATGTTCAAGCCTATTTTTCCGTCGTTCAGCACGTGATTTTCTTATTTCACTACGTATTCTAAAAGCATTATTAATTTCACATAAATTACTTACCGAACTATTTTTAGTTTTAGGAACAAAAACATACTTGTTATCAGATGATTTTTCAACAATTTTTCCAATAGTTTTCCCTAACTTAATTAATTTTACAAATAGCTTATATAGCAAATAAATAGGTGTAACTATTGCAAAAATAACTAATAGTATCCATATTGTAGTCCACATTTTCATTCCCTTTGTATAACATATAAAATACGCTAAATACTAGTATAAAATATAATCTCTATATTTTTAAAATAATATTTATACAGAACATTCACGATACCTTATAGTAAAATTTATAAAATTATATGAAAGTAGTAGCATATTTTCCTGCAACATATCCTGCTATAAAAGCTGAATAATCTTCTTCCAACCCTCTTCCCATTGTAGATAATTTAAGTGGAAAATCATTGAGAGCATCATATGCACCTTTAGTAGACATTTTTATAATGTTATGGGATTTAATTGAATTTTCTAAAGAATATTTTAAATCATTAGAAATTTTTTCGTAAAACTCTTTTCTCAACTGACTATCAAAAATGCTATTTCCATCAAATATAGGCAAAGGTAAATCTACTTTTATATGTGTTGCTCTTACAAGCGGTGTGATACAATGATGCGACACACCATAATGCCTATTTCTCTTATCGCCATTTGAAATTCTAAGAGCACATATAGCTTTCCCATCTAGAACTCCAATAGCATTGAATATATCAGCACATTGCATACCCGAAAATCCAAATTTAGTACCTGTACCAGTGTTTCCAGGACCTTGTATAACTATAGCAATATCAGCTTTGTAAATATGCTTAGCAACTAAAAGTGCAGTGTAAATATTTACAGCTTCACCATCGCCACCATATGCTTGACCACACGTTATTGTTTTGTAAATATAATTATATTGTTTAAGTTTTTGAACTGTTTTAGAAAAGTAAATTGGCAAACTAGCAAAATCTGGCATTATATAAACTATCTTGGCTTTAGATTTTTCTTTTAAAATACCACACACTATTGCAGGTAAAGCAGAATGCAAATCAGATACTATAACAGGCATTTTTTCAATTGAACTTTTATCTTTTATAATTTCATGACTTGGAGAGTTTTGTTCGTCTAAAGACATAACCATTTGTTGCAAAGGCGTATATCTTGCTTTAACTATATGCCCTACTTCAGGTATATCATCTTTGAATTCAGCATTTAAATTAGTTATTACAAATCCGTATCCACCTGTGCCTAATTTTTTATATACAGCTGACAACTCAACTATGAGTAAATCTCCTTCTTTAATCTCAGGAGTAATATTTGTATATGCAATAGCTTTTATTTGTGAACCTATTTTTAAAAATTTAGCATTTCCGTTATTATATTCGTCAACTATTGTAGTTTTCAATTCAATTAGATTACTAGTTTTTTCAATTATTTCTTTTACTTTTACTTTTCTATAAATCATGACACTATTGTAATTTTTATATTTATTTTTTCAAAATATATTCAATATATATTCATTTTTTACATATTTACAATTTATTTAGTGTAATGTAACCAATGCAAATTATTACCATCTGAAGCATATCTGAAAGGCTCAAGCTCATCATCCCAAGCTTTACCTAAAGCAAGCTTCAATTCATGAATCATTTTTTGTGGCTCATTTTCATACTCTAACACATGTCTTATTCTATTTTCAGAAACAACCATATTCCCACATCTGTCCATTTGCGCATAAAAAATACCCAAATCAGGTGTATGCAACCATCTACCTGCATCTGTAGTAAGAGTAGCTTCTTCAGTAACTTCATATCGAAGATGCTCCCAGCCACGCATTGCTGAAGCAAGCTTTGCACCAGTTCCAACTGGTCCGACCCACGACAAATCAGTCCTATAAAATTTATCGTCAAGAGGCTGTTCAGTCCACTGTAATTTTATTTCTGTATTTAAAACATTACTTATCATCCATTGTATATGTTTACATAAAGAACGAGGTGCTGAATGTATAAATAACACGCCACGCGTATTAACATTATTCATATACACCTCGTTTTTACAAACCTATACAATAAATATGTCACTATTTTTCAAGTTTTACAACAGCTAAATTTCTCTTACCTTTTCTGATTAAGACTATATCTCCAGCTAAAATATCTTTATCATTCAAAGCATAATCTTCATCAACGATTTTTTCATTGTTCAAATACACGCCACCAGATTCAATAGTGCGTCTTGCCGCTGATCTGCCTTTTTCTAAACCAGTAGCAATTAGCATATCCACAAGATTGTCACCAATTTTTGACTTACCAGTAGGTAGTTGAGTAACTGCACTAAGTAATGTCTTAGCATCTATATCATGCAAATCTCCAGTTCCCCAAAGAGCTTGCGAAGCATCAATTACCTGTTTGCACTGTTTTGCTCCATGTACCATAGTTGTAACTTGCTTTGCTAAAAGTTTTTGAGCTAAGCGCAAATGTGGACGTTCAGCAACTTCCTTTTCCAATTCTTCAATCTCTTCTCTAGGTACAAACGTAAACACTTTCAAGAAATGTATTACATCAGCATCTTCAGTGCCAAGCCAAAATTGGTAAAAAGCATATGGACTGAACATATCAGGATTTAGCCATATAGCTCCGCCTTCACTTTTACCAAATTTTGTACCATCGCTTTTAGTTATCAATGGCGTCGTCATAACATTGACACTTTTACCTTCAGTTTTGCGAATCAAATCCATGCCTGATACAAGATTACCCCACTGATCATTTCCACCAGTTTGAAGAGTACAACCATATTTTTTATATAACTGTAAAAAGTCATTCCCCTGCAAGACTTGATAAGAAAATTCTGTATAAGAAATTCCTTCATCTGATTTTAATCTTCGACTTACATTATCTTTAGCAAGCATTGTTCCCATTCGGAAATGTTTTCCTAAATCTCTAAGTAAATCTATTGCTGAAAGTTGACTTGTCCACTCATAATTATTCACCATACGAGCAGCGTTTTCACCTTCAAAACTTAGGAATTTCTCTATCTGCTCTTTCAGCTTTTCACTCCAGCTTGCAACTATATCTTTAGGATTTAAAGTTCTTTCTCCGCTCATTCGAGGATCACCGATAAGCCCAGTTGCACCACCAACTAACGCTAAAGGCTTATGACCAGCTTTTTGTAAATGTCTCATTAAAATTAACTGCACTAAATGTCCATGATGTAAAGATGGTGCTGTCGGATCAAATCCACAATAAAAAGTAACAGATTGTTCATTTAAAGCTTTTTTCAATTGTTCAATATCCGTGTGTTGCGCAATTAATCCACGCCATTGTAATTCTTCCAACAGATTCGACACGACTAAACCTTTCAATTATAAGATAATATGTAACAATATTACGTTTATTCCCGCTACAATTATATATGTAAAAAAATGCTAGTTCAAAATATGAGTTTTCAATGTTTTATTTAGCCATACTTAACAAATAATCTCGCACTTTATTCGCTGTTATCTCGCTTCTGCATATCATTATAACTATATTATCACCAGCAAGACACCCTAAAACATTTTCCAGCACTGCACTGTCTATAGCTCCTGCTAAAAGTGACGCACCACCGTTTGGTGTTAACAAAACAAGTATATTACCAGCAATATCAGCACCCACCAGTAATTCTTGACACCATCTTTTTAATTTATATGAAGGAGATTCTTCTACATTCCAGCTTGCTTGCGAAACACTAGTGTTATGTTCAGGTAACGTATAAACATTTTCACCAGAAACATTTCTTATCTTAGTCGCTCTTATTTCCAAAAGATCTCTCGAAAGTGTTGCTTGCGTAACAATGATTCCTTCTTTTCTAAGAGCTTCTCTAAGTTCTTCTTGTGACCGTATTGGTGTATTTGAAAGAATTTGGCTAATCATAGCATGACGCGCAACCTTAGTTGCAGGAACTAAAGGTCCCATAGCATCTCCTTATAAATAATTATACAGTCCATAGTATATATATACACTATCTCACGTAAATTATACATACTTTAAAGTCAGTAAAGCATAAAACCTGATAAATTTATTTAAATTGTAATGACTACAGTGTATTTTAAAACAATATTTAAATTTATTTTCATTCATCTTAGGTTCATGACACTAAAATAATATTGTTAAAGTCTAGCTATAAGCTGTAAATATTTAGGGTTTACCTAATCACGTATCAAAGATAGGCAAGAGATGAAAATAAATGTTGAAAAAATACAAGAAAAAAATAATATTTTCACCACTTCATTACTTGATAATTTTGCGTACAAAACACTTTTTAAAAAATCACGTTTTAAAAACGAAATTACACGCAAACAAACTAAAGTCATTATGTTTTCTCAAAGCTTTCACAATATACAGATAATCAAAAAATAACAACATGTTGCTTCGCTCTCTTTACAACATGTTGTTACCTACAAAAGGTATAGTTCAAGCATTCTTTCAGCCATATAAGAATGCTTGAACTATTTCAACTAAAGTTGTTCAACGAACAAGCAATATAATATAATGTAGTATCTGTATATTTATTTTTAAGAGATAAAATGAAAATATTAGTAGTAGAAGACGAAAAAGCTTTAAATAATATCTTAAAAAAACTACTCGTAAAAATGGAATATCAAGTAGACACGGCTTTCGACGGATTACAAGCTTTACAAATCTTACAACACAATGAATACGATGTAGTAATAATGGACATAATGATGCCAAAAATGAATGGCTATAAATGTGTTGAACAAATGCGAATAAAAAAAATAAACACTCCTGTAATAATGTTGACTGCTAAAGACGGACTAAACGATAAAATTACCGGATTAAATATTGGCGCAGACGATTATTTAGTCAAACCTTTTGAATTTGAAGAATTACTTGCAAGAATAAATGCATTAATACGACGCAAATATGGTAATTCAAACAATATTTTACAAGTAGATACACTATCAATTAACACTGAAAATAAAACGGTAACACGAGATAATATAGAAATAAAATTAACAGCCAAAGAATATCAAATACTCGAATATCTTGTCAGAAACGAAAATAAAATATTATCCAGAGAACAAATAAGACAACATGTTTGGGAATACGATTATGATACAGAATCAAATGTTATAGATGTTTTAATAAAAAATATTAGAAAAAAAATCGATGTAAATAATTCAAAACCACTAATACATACTAAACGCGGACTGGGATACACTATCAGGAGCGAAAATTGAAAAATTTTCCTTTTCCTAACATTTTCAAAAAACCAACATCTGTAGTTATGAAAGTGACATTGTGGTACGCATTTTTCATAATAATATTGATATCAATAATAGTAGCTATATCAATTTCAATTGGAAGCAAGCTCGCAGATAATTCCAATAGAGAAGATCTGATAAAATATGTCACAAATTTCGCAAAAAACCCTCAAAGAACACAAGGATTCGATGAAGGTATTTTTTTCATGGTTTACGATAAAACTAACAATAACTTAAATGGCCAATTCCCTCTTGGTTTCAATCCTTTATTATCTTTCAAAAATAAAGTCACTTTTTATACTTCTGGCAACAAATCTTTCCTATACTACGATGTTCCTCTCAGTAGCGATGATTCACAATGGGTCCGAGGAGTTACTTTAGCTCATAAAACACCCAAAGAAATAACATTTTTCCTCACTATAGTGCTCATAATAAGTCCTATAATCATCTTATTTATCGTATATGGTGGATATAGAATAATTAAAAAATCTTTTGAACCTGTTGCTCAAATATCATCTACAGCAGCTAGTATTGCTGAAAGCAAAGATTTCGCTAAGCGTATAGAAATTAAACATGCTGATAGTGGTTTACAAAAGTTAACCTACACTTTTAATGAAATGCTACAGTCTCTTGAAAACTCATATTTAAACGAAAAACAATTTAATACAGACGTATCTCATGAATTACGTACACCCGTAAGCGTAATTTTATCAGAAACAGAATATGGTATTAAATATGCTGAAAATAGCAATGAAATGAAACAATCTTTACAAAATATTCAAGAGCAAACTAAAAGAATGGCGATTCTAATAAATCAAATAATGGAATTATCAAAAATTGAAGAAAATAAAAAAATTAATTTTGAAAAACAAGATTTATCACAAATATTAAATATTAGAATTAATGATTATAAAACTTTAATAGAAGCAAAAAATATTACACTACAAAAAAATATATCTACTCAAATTTACATAAATGCTAACCGAATATTAATTGAAAGAATTATAGATAATCTCATTTCAAACGCTATAAAATTCACTAAAAATAAAATAAATATTAATGCTTATAAAGATAAAAATAAAATAATTTTAAGCATCCAAGATAACGGAATAGGCATAGATCCTAAAAATCAAAAACTCATATGGAATAGATTCTATCAAGTCGATCAATCACGTAATAAAGAATACTCTCAAGGAAATGGACTTGGATTATCACTTGTCGCCAAAATAGTGCAAATGCACAAAGCAAAATTATTGCTTGAATCTGAACCAAATATTGGTAGCACATTTACAATAGAATTTGCAGAATACATTGATAAAGAAATATAGCAAGTACATTTCAAAACTAATTCTATTCAATAAAATATTTTTATATATTGTATATTTTTATAGTATTTCTTCTAGTTTTTCAATATCTTCCTGAGTCGTAGACCAACTTGTAACAAAACGAATAACTGTGTTATCCTCATCTAACTTTTTCCAAATACTAAATTTTACTTTTTCAGCTATTTTTTTCATTTTTCTATTATCAACAATAATGAATTGCTGGTTTGTAAAAGAATCTACAAAAAATTTATAACCTTTTTCTTGCAAAATATTTTTTAATTTCATAGCCATTTTTATAGCATGCCTACTCAAATCAAAATATAAATCATCAGTAAATAACGCATCGAATTGTACTGATATTAATCTGCTTTTTGCTAACAAAGCACCATGTTGTTTCACAAAACTCAAAAAATATTCAGGCATATTATTCTTAGTGAAAACTACTGCTTCTCCACATAAAGCACCTATTTTAGTTCCACCGAGATAAAAAATATCACAATTTTCAGCTACAGTACGTAAATCTAAATCACACTTAGGTGACATTAAACCATAACCAAGCCTTGCGCCGTCAATAAATAATTTAATATTAAATTTTTTACATATCGAATACAATTTTTGCAATTCACATTTAGAATATAAAGTTCCTAATTCAGTAGGTAAAGATATATATACCATACCAGGGCGAACCATATGATCATTACCTACATTTTTAAAAAAATCATCCAAATATTGCTCTAAATCTTTTAAAACAAACTTACCATTTTCGCCTTGTAAAGTAATAATTTTTCTACCAGTATACTCAATAGCTCCAGCTTCTAAAATATTTATATGACCTGTATCAACAGACAAAACTCCTTCACATGGAGCTAGCATAGCATCAATTACTATAGCATTAGTCTGTGTACCACCCGTTAGAAAATAAACTTGAGCACTATCTATACCACAAGCTTTTTTTATTTTTTCTGATGCTACTTTATGATAATCATCATGCGTATACCCCGACATTTTAATTTCATTAGTATCAATAAGAGCTTGTAATACTTTTTGGCAGGCACCCAATACATAATCATTTTCAAAATGTAGCATTTTCACCATTTCCTTTAATGCTTTTATAGATAATTCTACATACTTTACATGTTATTAATAGGAGAAACACCTAATACAACATATTTATTATAATGATAACTGTAATAAAAATATTAGCACGCGTTACATGCTAATGAGACTAATGATTAGTCTTATACTTAACAATTTACATATTCCATATAAAAATTTATATAAAAACACTCCACCAGATATTTAGTGAAGTGTTTTTATAATATTATTTTTACAATTGCGTAAAATAATATCTCAAAATTATAATCCTAGCTCAGGAAACCACAATCCTAATTCACGTTTTGCTGATTCAGGTGAATCTGATCCATGAACAATATTTTCCATGTTACCTGTACCCCAATCACGGCCTAAATCACCACGAATAGTTCCAGGTGCGGCTGTTGTAGGATTTGTTGCACCCATTAGTGAACGCATGCCTTCAATTACACGATCACCTTCGACTGCTATTGCTACAACTGGGCCTGATGACATATATTCAACTAGGCTACCATAGAATGGCTTTTCACGATGTTCACTATAGTGTTGTCCTAAAAGTTCAGCATCAGCAACTAAAACTTTTAGTCCTACTAGTTTATATCCTTTTGCTTCTATACGACGCAAAACTTCACCGGTCAATCCACGTTCATATCCATCCGGCTTTACTAAAATAAGTGAATGTTCCTTGGCTACATCAACCAACATTTCGTATTCCTTTCAAATATCTGCTCTAGAATTTTACAGAAAAATATAGATAAATAACAGTTATTACAGTATTTACACATGAATATTTCAGTAAAATAAATTCTCACAAAATTTAACTCTTGTAAGCGATAGTTCTCCAAAATCCTACACCAACTATCCAAATACCGCTGGCATACCAAAATATTAATCCTAAAATTGATGATTGTGGATAAACCCAAACAAGAACAATTGATGCCAATACCCAAATTATTACAGCAAAAATATTTAGCATACGTAAAGTTTTTACTCTAAACGGATGCAAAAATTTTATAGTAGATAAATGCAATATAGATAACAAAATAGTTGAAATAATATTAAACCATGCTGGTGAACCAGTTATATAAAATACCAGCGCAACAATATTCCAAACTGCTGGAAAACCAACGAAATAATAATCATTAGATTTCATTTTTGTATTACAGAAACAAAACATTGACGACACGCAAACTATAATCATTATAAACATTGCCCACGCGTCAGAATAAAATGGTAACATCAAATACATATAAAGAGCTGGCACAAACACATAAGTTAAATAATCTACGATTAAATCCAGAGCCGCACCATCAAACCACGTGATTATTTCTTTCACTCTAGCATGCCTTGCCATAGTTCCATCAACACCATCAACAAGCAAAGCTATCAAAAGCCAAAAATACATTTCTTTAACATTGTGTTCATACAATGCCAATAGAGCTAGGACTGCCCAAACAACTCCTGTCATTGTAAAAGCATGAATTAACCACGCAATAATTTTT
Source organism: uncultured Actinomyces sp. (assembly GCA_946998115.1). Classification (GTDB taxonomy): domain Bacteria; phylum Actinomycetota; class Actinomycetes; order Actinomycetales; family Actinomycetaceae; genus ZJ293. The sequence continues at coordinate 14,868 of CAMPYB010000018.1, forward strand.
TCCTTTAAAGTATAAGAATTACTATGAGTGTCCATTACAAAAACCTTACAAATTTAACTTTATAAAAGTCAATAAAATATTTTTACAAAAACAAAACTACCACATGTTTATAAAAATATAAAATATATATTATAAGCCATATAGTAATTTTAAATAATTATTTTTTAAACATTCTACGTATTTCACCAGCTAAATACACAGAGCCAAATGATAATATTACGCTACCTGCCATACACTGCGCATTAGTATCACTTATAGCTGTAGCTTTATCAATTGCATCTAATAAGTCAGTAGCAATATGAACACGTTCTTCACCAAAAACATTAACAGCTATTTTTTCGAGCTCTTTTATATCCATCCCTCTATCACTACTCATTTGCACTAATACAATTTGTGCAACTACTTTTTCCATTTCAAAAAGTATACTTTCCACATCTTTATCAGCCATAGCGGAAAAAATACCTGTAATATAAGCTTGAGGAAAAATTTCACACACAGCTTGCGATAAAACTTTCGCACCACCCGGATTATGAGTAGCATCAACAACTACTGTTGGAGATGTTCTAACTATTTCCAAACGCCCCGGCGAACTTGCATTCAAAAATCCTGATTCTACGACCTTAGCATCTATAGTTTTACTACCATAAAAAGCTTCAGTCGCGCATAAAGCCAAAAGAGCATTTTCTGCTTGATATTCACCATGCAAAGGCAAAAATACATTTTCATATATTCCAAAAGGCGTTTGCATAGTTAAAAGTTGTCCACCTACAGCAATTTTTCGATCTAAAATTTTCATGTCTTTATCCATGAAATATGCTTTAGCTGAAACTTTTTCAATCTTTTCACGAATTACTTTTTCAGCTTCAGGATCTTGACGACCAACTATAACTATCTGATTTTCCTTGATTATTCCTGCTTTTTGTACGGCTATTTCAGATAAAGTCGAGCCTAGCCATTTAGTGTGATCTATCGAAATTGGTGTTATAACACTAACAGCCGCATCTACAACATTTGTGCAATCCCAAAGACCACCCATACCTATTTCCATTATTGCAACATCTACTGGCGCATCAGCATAATATGCATAAGCCATAACTGTCAACAATTCAAAAAAAGATAACCTCGGTCCTTGTTTTTTTAAAGAATTTTCATCAGCCATTTTAATATAAGGCAAAACATCCTCATAAGCGTAAATGAAAGTTTCATCTGTTATAGGTTCTCCAGCAATACTAATTCTTTCATTTGGAACACATAAATGAGGAGATGTAAATCTTCCAGTTTTTGTACCCCAAGCTGTCATGAGCGAATCAATCATGCGTGAAGTAGATGTTTTACCATTAGTTCCAGCGACGTGAACAACAGGGTAAGCAAGTTGTGGATTGCCCAAAATATCAAGGGCATCCACAACTCTATCTAAACTTGGTTGTATTTTATGTTCAGGAGCTCTTTGCACTATTTGCGCAAAAATTTCCTGAACTTTTTTTCTATTCATATCTAGTTCATGCGATAATCTTACACTTTTTTTATTTCCTTCTTGGAAATGTAGATTATTTTTTTTATTAGCGTGTGTCACTTATTTACCTTCTCAATTTCAATTACATTATCAGATTTATTATTTTCTGTAAGTGAATCTGACTTGATAGATGATATTTCACATTCCACTGCTAAAGTTTCCGCACAAATCATTTCTTTATTAGCTAAAATTCCTTCATATTTATCAGCCGGAACTTGCAAACGTAGCTTTATTCTATCTGCTACATGTAATTGGTTAGTCTTACGCGTATCTTGAATTTCTCTTATTAGATCCCTAGCATTACCTTCTGCTTTCAACTGAGAATCTAGCTCAGTATCTAAAACTATAAATGTTCCTGAATCTAATATACTTGCTACTTGTCCTGAAGGAGCGTTTACTAAACGAGTTATATTATACTGATTAGGTTCCAATACAACCTTGTTACCATTAAATTCGATATTGTCAAACACTACTTTATCGCCTTGTTTGCTCCACTGTGATTTATCTTTTGCAGCAACAAAAAGTTTAGCTGTTAACTTCCTCATCTCAGGGCTTAATTCTTTCGGCAAAACCAAAAGCTCTTGTGTAAGCTCAAATCCCGCTGTGTCAGGCAAATCTAAATATACTTCTTTAACATTTATTTCAGAAGCTATTAGATCTTTAAAAGGCTCTAAAATTTGCGGATTAGAGAGCACAACAGTTAGTTTCCTCAAAGGCTGGCGTACACGTAACTTTGTTTCTTTACGCAAACAATGAGCAGCAGATACAACACTTCTAACTTCTTCCATTGCTTGAACAAGAGCATCATTTTCCACTGTCTGCGTATAAGTTGGATAATCTTGCAAATGTACAGATTCGCCATTTGTAAGTCCACGCCACACTTCTTCAGTAAGCATTGGGCACAAGGATGCCATTATTCTACATAGATTTTCTAGAACAGTATAAAGTGTATCAAAAGCAACTTTATCTTCATCCCAAAATCTTTGTCTAGATGTTCTCACATACCAGTTTGAAAGCATATCTAAATAATCACGAATTAAGTTACATGCACTAGAAATATCATAGCTTTCCATATTTGCTTTAACTTTTTCTGCAAGATTTTTTAGACTTGCTAAAACATATTTATCCATAACTTGCAATTTTTGAATTTCTTGCTCATTATTTAAATCAATTTTTTTAGCTAAGTATCCTTTTCCGTCAGAACATGTTCCAGCGTATAGCGCAAAGAAATACCAAGTGTTCCATAAAGGTAGTAATACTTGTCTTACAGTTTCTCTTATGCCTTCTTCTGTAACTATAAGGTTTCCACCTCTAAGAATTGGTGACGATAACAAAAACCATCGCATAGCGTCAGAACCGTCACGATTGAAAACTTCATTTACGTCTGGATAATTACGTAAAGACTTAGACATTTTATGCCCATCAGAGCCTAACACTATACCATGTGATACACAATTCCTAAATGAGGCTTTATCAAAAAGTGCTGTCGCCAAAATATGTAAAGTATAGAACCAACCTCTTGTCTGTCCTATATATTCCACTATAAAATCACCAGGATAATGGTCTTCAAACCATTGTCTATTTTCAAATGGATAATGAACTTGAGCATAAGGCATCGATCCTGATTCAAACCAACAATCAAGAACATCAGGAATTCTTCGCATCATAGATTTTCCTGTTGGATCATCAGGATTAGGACGCACTAATGTATCAATAAATGGTCGATGCAAATCTTCAACTTTTACGCCAAAATCTTTTTCAAGATCAGCTATAGAACCATACACATCTACACGAGGATATTGCGGATCATCGCTCTTCCACACAGGTATAGGCGCACCCCAATATCTATTACGTGAAATAGACCAATCTCGGGCATTTGATAGCCACTTTCCGAATTGTCCGTCTTTAATGTGTGCAGGCACCCAATTAATTGTTTGATTTAATTCAAGCATTCGATCACGGAATTTCGTTACTGCTATAAACCATGATGAAACAGCCTTGTATATTAAAGGCTTACGGCACCTCCAGCAATGTGGATATGAGTGCTTATAAGATGCTTGTTTAATTAAAATCGGTCTTTGTGATTTATCCCTAGCAGCAATAGGGCCTGATTTTTCACGCAAATCACGTAAAATATACCTATTAGCCTCAAATATTTGCAAGCCCTTATAATCACACACTTCTGCCGTGAATTTTCCAGCTTCATCTACTGGTACAACTGGTTTTATTCCTAGCTTGCTACATGCTATCATATCGTCTTCACCGAATGCTGGAGCGATATGAACTAAGCCTGTACCACTATCTGTAGTTACAAAATCTGCAAGTATGATTTGCCAAACTTTTTCTCCTAGATCTTCTTTATTATTTCTGCCTAGGAAATATTCATACATTGGATAATATTTTTTGCCTTCTAGTTTGCTTCCTTTATATGTTTCAAGAATTTTTGGATTTTCACCTAATTCTTTAGCATATGATGGCAATAAATCTTTTCCAATTATAACTTTTTCACCAGCAAATTCACCTTCAACAGGCTCAACAGTAACATAATCTATGTCCGGTCCTACAGCTATTGCTAAATTTGAAGGCAATGTCCATGGTGTCGTTGTCCATATAAGCGCTAATTCTCCAGTTTCTGTACGGACACCTACAGTTGCTGTTTGATCCTGCCTATCTTGATATACATCATCGTCCATGCGTAACTCATGGTTTGAAAGTGGTGTCTGATCGTTCCAGCAATATGGTAAAACTCTATAACCTTCATATGCCAAATCTTTGTCGTATAATGTTTTGAACGCCCAAATTACCGATTCCATATAATTTATGTCTAGAGTTTTATAATCATTTTCAAAGTCAACCCATCTAGCTTGCCTTGTAACATATTCTTCCCATTCACGAGTGTATTTTAGAACTGATGAACGACATGTTTCATTAAATTTGCCGATACCCATCTCGTCAATTTGTGTTTTATCTTCTATACCAAGAATTCTTTGCGCTTCAAGTTCTGCAGGAAGCCCGTGTGTATCCCAACCAAATCTACGTTCTACTTTACGTCCTATTTGTGTTTTGTATCTACAAACTGTATCTTTCGCATACCCTGTAAGTAAGTGACCATAATGTGGTAAACCATTTGCAAACGGAGGTCCATCGTAAAATACAAACTCATTACTACCGTTTTCACCAGATTGCCTATTTTCTATACTTTTGTAAAATGTACGATTTTTTTTCCAATATTCAAGTACTTCTTCTTCTATTTCTGGAAATTTAGGCGAAGATTGAAGATGATCTTTATGCAATGGATATTGATTATTTTTATCAGTCATTTTTCCGTCCGTATTCTATCCTACTAAGGTATACGAGGACGACTAATGCCGCGGTACCACCCCGCTTGTGCTTTATAGCACCTCTCATTATAGCTATTACGGGCTTACCCGTTCGGTTCTAATAAATATAATATATCGTTCTTCCGAAAGCTCCCCTGTGATACCCTATAAATAGGCAGGCTCTTAGCTATATTTGCTATATTATAACTCATTTTTTACGTTCATACAATTTAATTTTTACTATTATTTTGTTCTCTACCATAATAAAACAAATATTGTTGAGCATATCCTGCATATTTTTCAAATTTTTCCGTTACTTTTTCTGATATTTCTTTTTTAGTAATTTCTTTACCTAAATATAATTGCTCGAAAGTTCTTTTTGACCATACATCAATTGGGTACACAGATGTTCTTCCATAAGCAAACAGTGCAATACATTGTGCTACTTTAACTCCTACACCTTTCAATTTTTGTAATTCATTTATCAATTGTTCATCTTCATAATTAGATATTTTTTTCAAATCAATTTTATTTTCAGCAATCATTTTTGCAGTTTGAACTATATATTTATCCCGATAGCCCACACCGCACTTACTTTTCAAATTTTCGATTTTAACATTTGCAAGTTGCTTAGGTGTAGGAAAAGCATAATACTTTTCCCCATAATTATTTTTTATTTCAGATCCATAATTTTTTGCTATGAGATGCATTGATTTTTGTATCCTATTTATATTGTTGTTGGCGCTTATTATAAAACCTATTATGGTTTCAAATTTATCTTGCCTAAGTATTCTTATTCCTTCGCCATGTTCTATCGCTTTTCGCATATGCTCATCTTTTGATAACTCTGTTTTTATTTGAGTATAATCTGTATATAAATCAAAATAATTATGCCAATATATTTGAAACTGTTTTAATGTACAGTTCATTTTCAATATTTTATAATCTCTAAAATTATTATTTAAAATATTATGTAAATCTTTTAAACTATACCATTGCATATTTTCTACATAATACAATTTAAAATCTTCTAAAATATTTTCAAAAGCGTCATTTATATCAAATTGCTCTACATTCAATTTTTTATTTGATACATATATACAATACTGTGTATCTGTAATTTTTTCCCATCTAAAAATTTGGCCACATTCTAAAGTCTGTTTTATGTCAAAATTTTTAAATATCACATACATTTTCTTTTATTTCTATCTACACATGTAAAAAACGTTTTTTAAAAAAGCAGTATTAATTTTACAAGACTATAAATACTGTGCACAACGTGAATATGCGTAGCATTATTTGCTTTGCATCATGAAATTGAGTAAATTTTCTTTTATAAAAATAACATCGACACATTAAATTTTGATAGAAGAGCATAAAACGATTCAAAATACTACTTTAAAAACTTGTTATTATTTATTTTTCTTGTTCAGATTTTTTAGATATTTTTTTCCAGTTCAACTTTTCTTCATCACTATAAACTGTAGGTTTTCCTATTTTTCCGCAATAGATAAAAGCAGCACATCCAATAATAGCTACTATTAAAGCTGCCCAACCATTAAACCGTATACCCATAAAAACATAAGCAGGATCTATTCTTATAAATTCTAGGAGAAAACGTATTATTCCATAAAAAATCATGTACAAACTGAAAAGTTGACCTGAATATAAAGTACGTTTTTTATCAATTCTAAGTAATACTATAAAAACTATGAAATTTAATATCTGTTCGTACAAAAATGTAGGATGATATAATGTTCCCTTAGGAAATTCCGTAGGATTATGAGCATTGTCTAGTTTTAAACCCCAAGGTAAAGTAGTCGGATATCCAAATAACTCTTGATTAAAATAGTTACCTATTCTACCGAAAACTTGAGCTAATGGAATATATGGTGCAATTGAATCAGCAAAAGGACCTAAACGCATATTTCTAATGCGAACTAAATATATATATACGACTAAAATACCAGTTAGCATTCCTCCGAATATAGCTATACCACCTTCCCATATGCGAAATACTGCTAAAAAATCACCATTAGGAGGATAGTATTCATCCCAATTAGAAATAGTATGATATAAACGAGCACCAATGACACTAATAGGTATAGTGTAAATAGCTACATCCAAAACTGTTTCTTTTTCTGCGCCACGTAAAGTAAATCTTTTATCACCATAATATACAGCAATTGCTATACCTATAAGTATTACAACTGCATAAACATGTATCTTAAACGGCCCTATTTGTAAAGCTGAAGACCATGCTGGAGGACTGGGAATATAGTGAGGTAAAAAATAAAAAACAAAATGTAACACATTTATCATATTCAACATATATTCCCTATACCTTCATAAAACAACATATAAAAATTTATATTATTATACTACTCTAACATGAATGAAAAATTCATTGTAGATAATAATTTTTACATATTTTTACTTTTGCACTGCTAAAATATCAACCAACATTAAAATCGGTGATTTGCCATCGGTATCATCTTCAGATAAGTATAACAACACTTTTGATCCAACATGTTCATCAACAAGAAGCTTACCTATAACATCATATGTTTTTTTCAAATCTAATTTCTTAGGAATTCCATTTGAATAAGTTGTTTCAATTATCTCTTTTGTATCAACATTTTGTGCAACATATTGCGCAATCGGAGACGTATTTTTAAGAAGTTGTTGGCCTTTCCCTTTTAGTAATATGTATGCTACAGATTTACTAGGATGTGATTTTAATTCACCAAAAGACACTTTAGCATTTTTAATCTTCACTTCAGCTGGCAATTGTTCACCAGTTTCAATATCTTTTGTATATGTTTTATTAACAGAATTCAAATATGCTACATCTTTTGAAACTAAATTTACATGTAAAGGCAAAATATCAATTACTGAAAGTTCTCCAGCTATTCTATCATCTGATTTATTAGGCAAATACGAAAGTATTCTTTCGCCTATTTTAGATTTTAAAAGTTTCTTATACACATGAAATTCAGCTATTTTTTTATTTAAAACATCAGCTATTATTTTTGGAGAATCTCCAGTCAATTTTTGTCCATTACGACTATCAAATACGGTAACAGATAAAAGTACAGGCTTACCTTTTTTTAACTTTTGACCGTTTGATTTTATAATCGTTTTTATACAACTATCAGTTGCAACTATAGGATTTTCCAAATCAAGGATCGGAATTGTACCAAGCTCACCTGAAATTGTCATATTCTCATTTAAATGCTCACAAAGTTGTTTTTTTTCAGCAGTAGAGCTACCTGAAATATTGTATTGCAATATCAAAAATATAGACAAAAATATTACAAAAAATAAAACTAACAATTTAATGATTAGATTAGTTTTTCTTATGTTATTTTCTATAGAATGTTTGCTAGCTACCAAAATCTATCTCACCGTGAGCTTTCTTACATATATTGAATTCTTATTTATATTGATTATCACATTAAAAATTAATTCAATAAACAACTCTTTTGCATTCAAAAACATTTTATTATTTTTTTTCTTCTTTCAAAAACGAAACTTTATCTATTTTTTTATCTAAATCACGTATAATTTTACGTATTTTTTTATCAGATATAATCGATTTTTCACCTTGAGATTTTTCCCAATTACTAATTTTAGACCATTTACCCGCATTTTCTTTTAGAATATTTGATTCA
>CAMPYB010000019.1 GCA_946998115.1 uncultured Actinomyces sp.
GGTGGTGTAGGCTTGTTCGTATTTGTGTTTTCACCGTGGATACAATTGTGTATGGTAGCAATTGTAGCTTGGGGAATTGGTTCAGCTTTAGGTTTTCCTCTAGGGATGTCAGCTTCATCAGACGATCCTGCTAAAGCACCGATGAGAGTTGCTGTAACATCTACAATTGCTTATGGCGCATTCTTTATTGGTCCTGCAGTTGTGGGATTTTTAGCTGAATATCTTGGGTATAGACTTGCTTTGAGTATAATTATCCTGCCAATAATTATAGCTTTAATTTACATTCCAGTATTGAAACCTTTGCCGAGCAGAATGATTATAAATGACGAACGATCTGATATATAAATAAAATAGAGTTGAAAATGATATAAAATGTAGTTGGTTTACAATTATTAGCTCATTAAACTGTAAAATAAAATTTTTTGGTTGCTATATAAGTAAAACTATAAAATTTTAATGTTACGAAAAATATGAGTACAATTAGTATTATGTCTAAACTTTATATCAGATATAATGATAAAAATGTTCAAAAATAAGCATAATATTAGTAGCAAAAATAGTACTGGTGTTTTGTAAATCAGTTAAATATGAGAAGCGTAAAAAGAGGTAAAAGCGTGATAAAAAAAGTGTACACTGGAGTTTTACCGGCAGGATATTTTAAAAATAAATCTGAAAATATTGAAAATACTCCGACTTTTGCGCAACTTACAACGCTTAAAATTGGTGGAGCGATAAAAAAATATGTTGAAGTAAATAATGAAGAAGATTTTATTAACGTTGTAAAACAAGCAGATTCTAATGCGCAGAAATTATTAGTGATTGGCGCAGGATCAAATATTGTGCCGAATGATGATTGCTTTGATGGTGTTGTAGTAAGAAGCGTGCAAAATGGTATTAAAATTTTACATGATAGTTTGTGCGCAGGAGTAGTGCTAGAAGTAGAACCTGGGACAGCATGGGATGATTTAGTGAGTTTTACTGTTGCGAACAAAATCGTTGGACTTGAATCATTAAGTGGTATACCTGGTACAGTTGGTGCGTGCCCTGTGCAAAATATTGGCGCATATGGATATGAAGTTGCACAGTTTATTTCAAAAGTAATAACCTTTGATAGGAAAACCTGTCAGCATAAAACTTTTATGGCATCAGAATTAGAATTTGAATATAGAAATTCAATATTAAAAAAATCGCGTATGGAAATAAATCCTAACACTAATATGCTTTATGGGCCTACAGGTAGATATATTGTATTAAAAGTTGAATTTCATTTGAAATATTCCGATTTATCTATGCCTGTGAAATACAAGGATGTAGCTGAATTTTTAGGTTGTGAAATTGGACAACGATTTGAACTAGAAAAAGTACGTGAAGCTGTACTAACAATTAGAAATAAAAAAGCTACATGTCTTGACCCGAAAAATTTAAATACGCAAAGTGTGGGCTCATATTTCACTAATCCTATAGTTAAAGATGATATAGCAAATAAATTAGGGGAAAATATACCAATTTTTGATTGTGTAAATTATGGAAATTTGAGTGTTCAAAGCCTGTCTGTTGAAAGCGAAAAAGTCGAAGGAGTAAAGAAAGTTTCAGCGGCAAAACTTATAGAAAATGCTGGATTTTCGAGAGGATATGGCGATAAGAATGCGGCTTGTCTATCGGATCATCACGTTTTAGTAATTACGAATAGAGGCAATGCGAAAGCGCGTGATATAAAAAATTTGGCAACGCAAATAATCCAAAGTGTGAAAAATAAATATGGTATTGAGCTTGAGCCTGAACCTGTTTATTTATAATTATTAAAATTATATCGATATTTGATTTAATTTATTGTTAATATTATAAATATTTCATTTATCATCTTGTAGCCAATTATTTATTTTTTCTATGTTTTTACGTTTTGTTTGTTCACTTGCTAAACTTATTTCTATTGAAGATTTCGCTATCATAGCTATTTGTTCATCAGTGAAACCATGTACGTTTCTCAATAATTCATATTGTTTTAGAAGGCGTGAATGAAAAAGTAGTGGATCGTCAGCGCCTAAGGCAATTTTAGCACCAGAATTCATAAGCTTTTTTATAGGAACTTCATCGGGAGTAGAATACACACCTAGAGATACATTAGATGAAGGGCATATTTCTAAACCAATATTATTTTCCACTATTTTTTCTAGTAATTCATTATCTTCTGCTGAGCGAACACCATGTCCGAGTCGTGTAGGGTGCAAATAGTCAATAACGTTTCTTATATGATCAGGGCCTAGCAATTCTCCGCCATGTGGCATTGCTGCAAGCCCCATATTTTCTGCAATAGCGAAAGCTTTTGAAAAAGATTGTGTGTCGCCTGCTCTTTCATCGTTTGATAGTCCGAAACCGATTACTCCGCCATTTGATGTGGATGCAAATCGTCCAGCAAGTCTAGCTAAACATCTAGCATCTAAGGGGTGTTTCATTCGCGATGCTGCTACTATGACTGCTACTTCTATTCCGTGTTTTTCAGCTGAAATTTTAGTTTGATCGCATATTATTTCTAATGCAGGTGTTATTCCTCCTACAAATGGTGCATAGGATGTAGGATCGACTTGTATTTCGAGGCGACAAGAGCCTTCTTTTTTGTCATCTTCAACGGCTTCATCGATTATGCGTCGCATTATTTTTTCTGTTTTTACTAAAGCTCTTGCACTGTCGTAAGCTCGTTGAAATCGAAACCATCCGCGTTGGTCTGCGGGAACATTTAATGCTTGACTTTCGTTGAAATGTGACGGTAAGCGTATATGTTTTTCTTTAGCTAATTCCAGTAGTGTATTTATGCGCATTGCGCCTGTAAAGTGTAAATGTAAGTGTGCCTTAGGTAGTTTAGATAGGTCTCTCACTTTTATCTCTCGAACATTAGTTTACGTAATTTTAAAACCGATATTTTTCATATTTGATGTGAAGATTATAAAGTATTTTAATGTTAATTGGAACAATAACAGCACTGTTTTACGTGTGTATGTATTTAGTTATTTTATTTCTTTGAAAAGTTGTTGTATTCGGCGCATGCCTTCTATGAGATCTTTGTCGTTTAACGCATAAGATAATCTTATGTAGCCTGTTGTTCCAAATGCTTCTCCTGGCACTACGGCTACTAGAGCGTGTTGTAGTATTAGTGAAGCAAGATGTTTTGATGATGTTATTTTTTCTCCACGTAAAGTTTTGCCTATAAAATTTTCTATATTTGGAAAACAGTAAAAAGCTCCTTTTGGCGGTGAAAGTTTTATCCCGTCTATTTCATTTAACATTGTGATCATTATTTTGCGTCTTTTATCGAAAGTTTTTCGCATTTTTTCTACTGTGTCCAGTGAGGAATTTAGAGCTTCTAGGCTTGCCATTTGAGCTATGTTACAAACGTTAGAAGTTAGGTGCGATTGGAAATTTGTAGCGAGTTTTACTACTTCTTCTGGTGCTGTTAACCAACCTACACGCCAGCCAGTCATAGCGTAAGTTTTTGCAACCCCATTTACTACTATTGTTTGATTTTCTAGTTCAGGTACTATTTTCAGTATGTGTAGTTTTTCGCTGTCTTCATAAACTAAGTGCTCGTATATTTCATCTGTAATTATCCATATTTGGTTTTTTAAGCACCATTTGCCTATTTTTTCTAGTTCTTCTTTTGTATATACTGCACCTGTAGGATTGGAAGGTGAGCATAAAAGTAATGCTTTTGTTTTATTAGTTAGAACTGTTTGTAAGTCTTTAATAGTTATTTTGAAATTTGTTTCAAAAGTTGTTTGTATTTTTATTGTTTTTGCGCCACAAAGTGTTGCTACTTGTGGGTATGTTGTCCAGTATGGTGCTGGTATTATTATTTCATCATTTTCGTTTAATATTGATGCGAATGCTTGAAATACTGCTTGTTTTCCGCCATTTGTGACTAGTATGTTGTTAGGGTTGACATCATATCCGCTGTCTCTTTTTGTTTTTTCAGCAATGGCTTTTTTAAGTGCTGGTAGTCCGCTAGTTGGGGAATATTTATGGTTTGATGGATCTTTTGCTGCTTGTATTGCTGCATTTACTATGTAAGTTGGAGTGGGAAAGTCTGGTTCTCCTGCTCCGAAACTGATTACATTTTTCCCCTCTGCTTTTAATTGTTTTGCTTTTGTATTGATAACTAATGTTGCGCTAGGTTGTATTGCTTGTAGTTTTTTAGATAGTTCTTTCATCAGCGTACGCTTTCGTGATATGTGTCCACCTGAAAATATGATACTATATTTTATTAAAATTTTTGTAAAATTTATTTTAAATTTTTTATTTTAGTTTTGTCTGTTTTTCTTTCAGGAAAATTTTTTAAAATATATATTAATAAATGTTTGTTAAATAAGTGTTATTTTGTTAGAATGTATGAGTTGTTAAAATATACATAAAGGGCAGTGGCGCAATTGGTAGCGCACCGGTCTCCAAAACCGGCGGTTGTGAGTTCGAGTCTCTCCTGCCCTGCTAGTTGTATCTAAAATATTTAATCCTAGGGTAAGGAAAGACGTGAAACATACTAGCAATAAGTCGACTAAACAAGTTCAAGAAAAACCTGCTGGTTTTTTCGCTAAAATTTTCTTGTTCGTAAAGCAAGTAATTGCCGAGTTGAAAAAAGTAGTATATCCAACTAAAAGCGAGCTATGGGGATATTTCTGGGTAGTTATCGTATTTGTTGTAGCTCTTATGGCTTTTGTTGGAGTTTTTGATGGTGTGTTGAGTTTTGCTGTGCGCGTGATTTTTGGATGATTTGCTAGGAGTGATTTTTGTGTTTAGCGAGGATAATTTGAGTGAATTAGAAGGTGGAGTTTTGCAAGAACAAACTGTAGAAAATGATCTTTCACAAGATGTGTCAGATTCTGATGTACAACAAACATCTGGTAGTAGTTTAGACTCTTGTGAGAATGAAGCAAACGCTACTGAAAGTTTGAAAACTGAAGATATTGCAGATGAAAATCTTGAAACTGAAGTTTCTGAAGAAAAAATTATAATTCAGGATGAAAATGCTCCTCGAACTCATACTGGTAAAATTATAACTGACGATGAATTTGATGCTAAAGCTGAAGCTGAAAAATTAATAAGACAACGTTTGCGTACTCAGCCCGGAAAGTGGTATGTAGTTCACTCTTATGCTGCATATGAGCGCAAAGTAAAAGCTAATTTGGAACAGCGTATTCATAATTTCGAGATGGAAGATTATATTTTTGAAGTTGAAGTTCCTATGGAAGAAGTTGTGGAGCTTAAGAGCACTGAAAGAAAAGTTAGCAGACGCGTGCGTATTCCTGGATATGTTTTGGTTCGCATGGATATGACTAATGATTCATGGCGTATCGTAAAGGATACTCCTGCTGTTACAGGTTTTGTTGGAGATCCGCGAAATCCTGTACCTTTGACTAATGACGAAGTTGTTTCTATGCTTACACCTAGCGTTGAAAGTGAAATTTTGTCACAGATTGAAAATGCAGGTAGCAAGAGGAAAGCTACTGCTCCTGTTATTGAAGTTGAATTTGAAGTTGGAGAGTCTGTCATGGTTACTGACGGCCCGTTTGAGACTTTGGAAGCAACAATTTCTGAAGTCTTGGTTGAAGCTCGAAAACTTAAAGTTTTGGTTTCAATTTTCGGTCGTGAGACACCAGTTGAGTTAAGCTTTTCTCAAGTTCGTAAAAATAAATAGTTAAAGTAATAAAATTATTTTTATTGTTGTAATAGACTTTTCAAAGCTTATAGCTTTGTTATATTATGTATATTTGTGCAGTGCACATTCGTGTCAAAGTGATGCGAATATTTTTTGAAGGTAAGGACCCAAAATGGCACCTAAGAAAAAGGTAACCGGGTTAATCAAGTTACAGATTCAAGCTGGTGGCGCTAATCCGGCTCCTCCGGTTGGTCCAGCACTTGGTCAGCACGGTGTTAATATCATGGAGTTCTGCAAGGCATATAACGCAGCTACTGAGGCTCAGCGTGGTAGCGTTATTCCTGTAGAAATCACTGTTTACGAAGATCGTTCTTTTACATTCGTAACTAAAACTCCGCCAGCTGCTGAAATGATTAAGAAAGCTGCTGGTGTTGAAAAAGGTTCAGGTACTCCGCATACTGTTAAAGTTGGTAAAATAACTGAAGCACAGGCGCGTGAAATTGCTGAATTTAAGATGGCGGATCTCAACGCTAATGACGTTGATGCCGCAATGAAAATTATTGCTGGAACAGCTCGTTCCATGGGTATTACAGTAGAATAATACAAAGTAATATCAGAAGTTTTAATCGTTATGCACGCTTTTTAAGTGTGCAGTGGTAGGATCGGGCGCGATCTGGACCACTACTGCTAAGGAGAAAAGCAGATGTCAAAGCGCAGTAAGAAATATCGTTTAGCTGCAGAAAAAATTCACTCAGGTGAATTGTATTTTCCGCTACAAGCTATGCGTTTAGCTAAAGAAACATCAGTGACTAAATTTGATGCAACTGTTGAAGTTGTATTCCGTTTAGGTGTTGACCCGCGTAAAGCAGATCAGATGGTTCGTGGAACTGTCAATTTGCCTCACGGCACTGGTAAGACCGCCAGGGTCCTGGTCTTTGCAGTTGGAGAGCGCGCTCAGCAGGCTCTTGACGCAGGTGCCGATGAAGTTGGTGGCGATGAATTGATTCAGAAGGTAGCTGCTGGCTACACTGATTTCGATGTCGCTGTTGCAACACCTGATTTAATGGGTAAAGTTGGTCGCTTGGGTCGTGTTTTAGGTCCTCGTGGTTTGATGCCAAACCCAAAGACTGGAACTGTTACAATGGATGTTGCTAAAGCTGTTAAGGAAATTAAGGGTGGTCGTATCGAATTCCGTATCGATAAGCACTCTAATTTGCATTTTATCATTGGTAAAAGTTCTTTCACTGCAGAGCAACTTGTTGAAAACTATGCTGCAGTTCAGGAAGAGGTTTTGCGTTTGAAGCCTGCTACATCAAAGGGTCGTTATATTATGAAGGGTACTGTGGCAACTACTATGGGACCTGGTATTCCTTTGGATACAACAAAGACTCGTAGGTTACTTACTGAAGAACCTGCTTAAGGTTTTTATTTTTACCGGTACGCATGTCTGCGTGCCGGTATTATTTTAGTTACAAAAATATTTCTTAATAAAATTTGTTTATTTTGTAAATTTTATTGAAGAAACTATTATTTAGTGTAAACTGATTAATAGTGTGTGTTACTTGCCGGTAATACACTGCCAGAGACCGTTGGTTTTAATAAGTGATTTTCACGCCAGCGCAGGTAGAATAGGTTGCCCTATGCTGTCTGCGTAGGGTTTTATGTTTTTAAGACTAACGGCATAATCGGAAGGAGGGCCATGGCGAGGCCTGATAAGGTAGCTGCAGTTGAAGAAATTGCTGAAAATATGCGTCAATCAACTGCTGTATTGCTAACTGAATACCGTGGACTTACAGTAGCACAAATGAAAGAGTTGCGTCGTAGTCTAACTGGTATTGCAAACTACGCCGTGGTGAAGAACACTCTTGCTAAAATTGCCGCTAAAAATGTTGGATTGGATTTTCTAGAATCTGAATTTACAGGTCCAACAGCTGTAGCTTATGTTACAGGTGAACCTGTAGAGGCTGCTAAAGCAATACGTGACTTCTCCAAGGCAAATCCACAGCTGGTAATTAAAGGTGGCGTACTAGATGGCAATCTTCTATCTGTTGATGACATAAAGAAGCTAGCAGATCTAGAATCTCGCGAAGTACTACTTGCAAAGTCTGCAGGTGTGCTTAAAGCCGCAATGTACCAAGCTGCTTATGTATTTACAGCACCAGCCTCAAAGGCTGTGCGCACAATTGAAGCCTTGCGCGCAAAGCAGGCTGAAGAATAATCTTCAAAAACAAAAGCTCGTTTTGTGGGCTATATAGGAAGGGAAAAAACCATGGCAAAGCTTACAGCAGAAGAACTAATTGAAGCTTTCAAAGAACTATCACTAATTGAACTATCAGATTTTGTAAAACTATTTGAAGAAACATTTGATGTTACAGCAGCAGCTCCAGCAGCAGTAGCAGTTGCAGCAGCTCCAGCAGGTGGAGACGGTGCAGGTGCTGAAGAAGAAAAGACAGAATTTGATGTTGTTCTAGAAGCAGCTGGCGACAAGAAGATTGGCGTTATCAAGGCTGTACGTGCACTAACATCACTTGGTCTAAAAGAAGCTAAAGAAGTAGTTGATGGTGCTCCAAGCACTGTTCTAGAAGCAGCTCCTAAAGAAGCAGCTGAAAAAGCAAAAGCAGAATTGGAAGCAGCTGGCGCAACAGTAACTTTGAAGTAAATTTTATATGCTATAAAGCATAATTTAATTTCTTCGTAAAATGAGACTCATAAAATGGGTCTCATTTTTTTATATTTAGTCTCATTTTTTATATTTAAAATTATTGAGTATAAGTAAATTGTTTTTATAAAATTAATAATTTAAATTATTCTCAATAAAAATAAGCTGAGAAAGCAATAACTATCTCAGCTTATTTTCAGAGCAATATTATCTGTCGAGTTCGCCCTTAATGAATTTTTCAAGGTTAGCGCGAGCATGTTCATCATCATTTTGAACAGGTGGAGATTTCATGAAATAGCTTGAAGGGCTGATAAGAGGTCCTTTTATTCCTCTATCTAGTCCCAATTTAGCAGCCCTGATAGCGTCGATTACGATGCCAGCAGAGTTAGGTGAATCCCATACTTCGAGTTTGTATTCCAACGAAATTGGTACATCTCCGAATGCGCGTCCTTCTAAACGTACAAAAGCCCATTTTCTATCATCAAGCCAAGCTATGTAATCGCTAGGACCGATGTGTACATCGCGATCAGATAGATGTGTATGTGGTAGATTTGAAGTTACAGCTCTCGTTTTTGAAATCCTCTTTGATTCCAAACGATCTCGTTGAAGCATATTCATGAAATCCATATTGCCACCAACATTTAACTGATAGGTGCGATCAATTTTAATTCCACGATCTTCAAACAGTTTAGCTATTACGCGATGGCTTATAGTAGCTCCAACTTGACTTTTAATATCATCACCGATGATAGGCAAGCCTGCTTTTTCAAATTTTTCTGCCCATTCTTTTGTGCCAGCTATAAAAACAGGTAAGCAGTTTACAAATGCGCAACCAGCATCTATAGCACACTGTGCATAAAATTTAGCAGCTTCTTCGCTGCCTACAGGTAGATAGCAAACTACTACATCAGCTTTTGCGTCTTTTAATACTTGTACAACATCTACCGGATTTTCTTTTGATTCAGTGATAGTTTTACGGTAGTAGTCACCTAGTCCGTCAAGAGTGTGTCCGCGCTGCACAATAACACCAGTTTTTTCAACTTTAGCGAATTGTATAGTATTATTTTCGCTAGCTAATATAGCATCCGCTAGATCCAGCCCGACTTTTTTATCATCTACATCAAATGCGGCAACAAATTCAACATCACTAACATGGTATCCGCCAAAATTAACATGCATTAGTCCTGGCACCGTATCATTGACATTAGCATCATGATAGTAAGTTACACCTTGTACGAGTGATGAAGCACAGTTGCCAACACCGACAATAGCAGTACGTATTTTAGACATACTTCTCTTCGCTCTTTTCTTAGATTTTAATTTAAAACATATTTATATATAATATCTCTTTTGCAATACAATGTTAAACCTATTATTTTATTGTATGCTAAAAGCATAAAATATGTTTTCATAACTTAAAATATATCTTGTTATTAGTATTTATTTAATATTGTCGTTTAAATAATAGTATTTTTGTGGAATAATTTATTGCATGGCAAGTTTTAAGGAGGAAATGTGCCTATTGTAACACCTGAAGTTTATAATGAGATGCTGGATAGAGCTCGTGATAATAGTTTTGCTTATCCGGCTATTAATGTTACATCTTCACAAACTTTAATTGCAGCGTTGCAAGGTTTCACTGAAGCAGAATCTGACGGTATTATTCAAGTGTCTGTTGGTGCAGCTGAATATTGGTCTGGTTCAACTGTTAAAGATCGTGTCACTGGTTCAATTGCTATGGCAGCTTTTGCGAAAGAAGTGGCGAAAAATTATCCAGTCAACATTGCTTTGCATACAGATCATTGTGCTAAGCAGAATATAGATAGTTGGATACGTCCTTTGATGGAGATAGAAGCGCAACAAGTAAAAAATGGTAAACAACCTGCTTATCAGTCGCATATGTGGGATGGTTCAGCAGTACCTTTGGAAGAGAATTTACTTATAGCTCAAGAATTGCTTGAATTAGCAGTGAAATCACATACTATTCTAGAAGTAGAAATAGGTGTTGTTGGTGGAGAAGAAGATGGAATCGTTGGTGAAATAAATGAAAAACTTTATACGACTCCTGAGGATAGTTTAAAAACTATACAGGCTCTTGGTTTAGGTGAAAAGGGTCGTTATTTGACTGCCTTGACTTTTGGTAATGTGCATGGTGCTTATAAGCCTGGTCACGTTAAATTGCGTCCAGAATTGCTTGGACAAATACAAAAAGAGGTAGGAGATAAAGTTGGCAAACAGCGCCCATTTGATTTAGTTATGCATGGTGGTTCAGGTTCTACTGCTGATGAAATAGCTCTTGCTGTAGCAAACGGTGTTATAAAAATGAATGTTGACACTGATACGCAATATGCTTTTACTCGTGGAATAGTTGACCATGTTATGAAAAATTATGATGGCGTGTTAAAGATCGACGGTGAAGTCGGTAATAAGAAAGTGTATGATCCTAGGTCGTGGGGCAAAGTTGCTGAGGCATCAATGGCTGCTCGCGTAGTTGAGGCTTGCCAACGATTAGGTTCTGCTGGTAAAAAAATGTGATTTTAAATCATTTTTAATTACATAGTTGTTGAAAATATATTTTTGAAATAAATTTTAGCCGTGTAAAATGGTTAATCACTAGATTTTCAAGATAATTAACAAGATGATTTATTATTTTGTTTTGTGGGGCTTTTCATAGATTAGTCCCACAAAAATCTAGTAGTATTTATTTATAATAGTCATATAGGGTATATGAAACTAATTGTTCAGAGGAGAATAGTGTGCGATTACCATCGATTGATCAGTGGCGACGCGTTGACGGAATGATTAGTTTATCAAAAGGAACTCAACGAGAAGTTGCCGATTTATTAAAATCGTTAAATGTTTTAGCGTGTTTAGAAAGGGAAAATGAAACTGACACTACAGTTCGGCTTCCAGAAAATATTCGTATGTCGGTGATGGAAAAAGATGGGCAAGTGGCTGGTTACGATGATGGAATTTCATTAAAACCAGTTATATCCTTGAAAGATTTCGCTACAAAATTGGCGGAAGAATTTGATGCCAAAATAATTATAGGTAAATATGATATAGATAAGTTTGATTATTCTGACGGATTCTTTACTTTTGATGAAAAGAAAGTTGAAGAATTGGAGAATATGACAGCGGAAGAACAATCTTATACAACTAATTGTGTTGTGATTACAAAGACTCCGTCCAGTCTATTTCCATTTTTATCCAATATTGAAAACACTGTTTTAGGCGTTGCTGAATTAGGCAATGATTGTAGAGCAGTATTGCATTCAGCTAATGGTGCTATCGATATGGAAATTGTTGAATCGTGCGACACTCCATATTTAGCTTTTTATCAGGAAAATGGTATTTATTCTTTTGTCTACATGCCTACTGATGATTATAGTGATTCAATTTCTTATAGTTGGGATGAAAAAGTAGATTTAATATATGGAAAATGTGAGCATCCTAGTAATGAAATGATTAAAGTTGTAGAAGACGTTTTGTCGCCTTATAACATAGCAACAGTAATTGCAGGCATAGCTGAGGAAATTGATGCCACACGCGTTGCAAAAGCGTTGAAACTTTCAGGTGAAGAAGGTAGTGCGCTTCTTATGCGTGAATTTGGTGTCAGTGAGCAAATATGTGACTTTTTCACAGGCTATTTAGAGCTTGAGCAAGTCGAGTCTATTGTTATGTATAAGCCTAAGGGTTATGCAAATGCTATGGAAGAATCATTTGATATACAGGAACCGACAGGTTTTTGGAGCAAATACTATGATTTGTCAGTAAACAGGCCATGGGTGTTAAACCTTATTGCTGGTGGCGTCGGTTTTGTAGGAACGCTTATGCTTGCACGCTCAATAACTAGGCATAAAAGAAATTGGCGTACAGTAATGACTGGTATTTTTGGAGTCTTATTTATGCTAGAAGCTGGTGCTGAATACATGCTTAACAAGTATGTTGGTGTGCATGAAGAAATAAGACGTAGAGATAATAATGATTGGTAAATTTATTTTCTATAGTATGTAAACTATTAGAAATAGACTATATCGCAAGTATTGGGGTAGCTGTAAGAGCTATCCCAATATTGTATTTTATTATTATTTACTCACAAAATACGTAGTAGTGTTTGTCTTCGTGCATGTAATCATAAAGTATAAGTGAAATTTAAAATATTTTATTGAATAACATTTTTGAAAATAGTTTATTATGAATTGTTTAGAAGAAAAATATAATTTCTTTTATATTTATTCTAAATATGAGTATGGAAGCAAATGAGCATTATCAGTAAAAATGCCGTCAGCTCCCCAATTAAATAGTTGGTTTGTTATTGATAAATCATTAACAGTCCAAACATTTATTTTATATCCTTTAGTGTGCACTAAATCTATAATTTCTTTAGTCACTAATTCTTTATCAAGATGAACATATTCAGCGCCAATCATTTGCATAATAGTATCCCAATCTTTGGAAAAATTTTGTTTATCCCAAAGGCAAGCTACAGGAATTTCAGGCATTTTACGTTTAAATTCAGACAAAATAAGATGGTTGAAAGATGAAACAATGATTTTACGTTCAGAATTTAGGCGATTAATTTGTTCATGGATGCCATTCAAAAGTTTATTTACATAATCTTTACCAGCTTCGCATCCTTTAATTTCGATATTAGCATTTAGCTCAAGCTCATTCATTAAATCTATAACTTGTGCTAAAGTAGGGAGTTTTTCTCCAATATAATTATCCGAAAACCAAAAGCCAGCATCGATGTTTTCTAGATCACGAAAAGATAATTCATAATACGAACCTGTTCTATTAGTAGTTCTATCTAGAGTAGAATCGTGACAAACTATTACAGTACCGTCGCTGATAACATCTACATCTAATTCAAACCACTGAACGCTGTAGTCGGCGCATTTACGAAAAGCACACAATGTGTTTTCAGGCGCAATACCGCTCATTCCTCTGTGAGCAAAAATTTGACGATCCGAATAATACATATTATTTCCTATATTCTTTATGAAAATCTTTTTATTTTTATAAAAATTCTCTTTCATCAACTCTATTTTGTAAAATATCACGTACATAGCTTTTTGCTGCTACAATAATGTCAACGTCGGAACCTTGCTTGTCAGATAAATACCATTTATGTTCTAAAACTTCGTGAAAAATTTGTGCAGGCTCTAACTTAGTTAAAAGCTCTACAGGAACTTGCGCTAGCGTTCCTTCAAAAACTTCATCTAACCAAGCGTGTGCAACTATTTCCATAGGAACATCTTTGCGTCCAGTAGTGATTTGATAAGTGTGCATATCGTTGATCATGTGACGAGCTTGTTGTTCTTCAACATCCATTCCTGTTAGACGTAAAATTTGTCTAGAATAATGACCAGCATCTACAACTTTAGGTTTTATAAGAAGAGAAGTTCCATCGATATCAGTAGTCATAGTCAATTCACCAACATCGAAACCTAAATCATTTAAACGTTTGATGCGTTCTTCAATTTTCCATTTATCTTGTATATTTAAATGCTCGACTGCTGTTATTTCTTCCCAAAGCGTTTCATATCTTTCAACAATTCGGCTTCCCATTTCAACAGTGTCTAAATCGTCACCAATAAGAGCACCAGCTTGAAGATCCATAAGTTCGCCGATAACATTAGTGCGAGCTAAATCTAAATCATAATTACGTTGACCGCTAGAAAGCTTTTCGTGTAATTCACCTGTTTCAGCGTCCACAAGGTAAGCGGCAAATTCTCCTGCATCACGGCGGAATAATGTATTTGATAAAGAGCAATCACCCCAATAAAAACCGCTAATATGCAGTCTTACTAAAAGAACAGCTAAAGAGTCGATAAGACGCAAAACAGTCTCGCTTCGCATACGATTGCTGAATAATGCTCTATATGGCAAGGAATAAGCTAAATGCTCTGTAACTAATGCACAGTTCAAAGGTTCACCATTGGTATCTGTTCGCCCAGTTATAACCGCTGTAGCTTCAACAGTAGGGATATCTATTTTTCCTAGTTCTCTAAGCAAATTGTATTCACTATAAGCTACTTCTTCGCCTATTTCCTTTATCGCCAGTATTCGTCCTGATAGTTTTACGAAACGAACAATATGGCGTGAAATACCTCTAGGTAGTGCAACAACAACGTCGTCTCCCCATTGTTCTAGAGGAATGTTCCACGGTAGATCCAAAAGGGCGGGGTCAACATTTGCTGCAGTTATTTCCAGTGATTTTTGCATAATTGACCTCCTTTTTTGAAATTTTTAATAAAAGCAAAACTCCGATAAAGCGCACTACTATTTTAGACGCATTACCGGAGTTTTGGCTATAAAAGTTTAATTAATTCTTGCACCTGTGGATACTGAAAAATTATGTTGGCATTTAGGTAGTATGCGAACATGTATCGTGGATCCTCTTTGTGGAGCTGTTCTTGGTGCTACTCGTACAATGAATTGTCCTGAATTTTCTGCACCTTGTAGTCGGCCATAAACGTATGCGTCGGAACCTAATTCTTCAACAAGGTCAACTGTAATAGGTATTGCGCCAACTGTGGAAGGTGAAACAATTTCTAGTCCTTCTGGGCGGAAACCTACTGTGAGTTTTCCTTCGTCTTCTTTTGTTATAGCATCTATAATGTTTCGTTCAAGTTGTATTTTTGCTTCTCCTAAAATAGCGTAATCACCTTGTATAGTGAATTTTGCTAAGTTCATTGCAGGTGAGCCTATAAAGCCAGCAACAAATTCATTTGCTGGAATATCGTACATTTCTTGTGGTGTGCCTACTTGTTGAAGTACGCCAGTTTTCATTACTGCTATGCGATCACCCATAGTTAGTGCTTCTGTTTGATCGTGAGTGACGTATACTGTTGTTACTCCTAGTCGTTTTTGAAGTGAAGCTATTTGTGTACGTGTTTGTACGCGCAACTTTGCGTCTAGGTTTGATAATGGCTCATCCATTAGGAAAACTTGTGGATTTCTTACGATTGCTCTACCCATTGCTACACGTTGGCGTTGACCACCTGATAATGCTTTAGGTTTTCTATCTAGAAATTCAGTTAAATCTAAGATTTCAGCTGCTTCTTTAACTCTTTTAGTAATTTCTTCTTTTGGAGTGCCAGCAATTTTTAATGCGAATCCCATATTGTCGTGTACGCTCATGTGTGGATATAGTGCATAGTTTTGGAATACCATTGCTATATCGCGATCTTTCGGAGCAATATTTGTGACGTCTCTGTCTCCAATTAATATGCGTCCTGAGTTTACGTCTTCAAGGCCTGCAAGCATACGAAGTGATGTAGATTTACCGCATCCTGATGGTCCTACTAGTACAAGGAATTCACCGTCATCGATTTTTAGATCTAAAGCATTTACTGCTGGACGAGTTCCTCCTGAGTAAATGCGCGTTGCTTTATCAAATGTTACTGTTGCCATTTTTCCTCCATTGGCGGTACGTGCCAAACGATCCGTTGTGTGAGTTATTTATTCATTAAAATAAGTTTTTCTTCTTTGAAAACTTGTAACCTTATTTATGGGTTCTATTCAATTCTACTAGTTACTTTCGGCAAGTAATTGAACGTCGAATGTGTAAACCGTATTTAAAGGCATACTATATGATACTTTTTTTGTGAGAAAAATCAAGGTTTTGTTAGTTTAGTATTTTATAATTGCTTTATTTTCTGTTTATTTTATTTTTCAATAAATGTTTTTATTGTGTTATTGTTTATGTGTGGAGGGTATTTTATTTATGCAGGTTTGTAAGATTTTGTAGATTTTATATGTTGTAAAAATTGTGTGTATCATGAGTGATTTTGAAAATTATTTAGAAATTTTATGGCAGATTGGATGAGTTTATGAATAGCGATGAATCCGGTATGCATTCTGTGAATGATACTGTTTTCAGTAAGAGCTTTTCAGATGATGATTTCACTATTGCTGGATATGATTTGATTGATTGTATTGGTAGTGGTGGTATGGGCAAAGTCTGGCATGCAAAAAATTCTGCAGGTGAAGATGTTGCTTTAAAACTCATGCATCCTTGTCTTTGTACAGATCCTCAAGCTTTGAAACGCATTCAAAGAGAAGTTACTATTTTGTCGAAGCTTGACAATGATGGTATTGCAAGTTTGCTTGATTATGAACTTGATGATGATGTTCCTTTTGTTGTAACAGAATTGATTTATGGGCCAACTTTGAAAGAGAAAATTCAAAATTGTGGCAAAATGTCTTTGGAGGATACTTTTATCTTTGCTTCTAAACTTTATGAAACGTTGAAGTATCTTCATTCTCAAAATGTTGTTCACCGTGATATTAAACCTTCTAATATTATTATGGCTGATCGTCCTGTGCTTATAGATTTTGGTATTTCGCAATTTCAATATGATGATCGTATAACTGGTACAGGTCTTGTTGCGGGTACGCCTGGTTTTGTTTCTCCTGAAGTTTTTAATGGTTCTATACCAAATTTTGCTTCCGATATGTGGTCACTTGCTTCTGTTGTAGGATTTGCTATGACAGGTAAGCCTCCTTTTGGATCTGATTGTTGGGGTCAAGTTATGGCTCGTTCGCTTTCTGGTGTTTTAGTATATACGCAAGATGATATGCCTTTGCAGTGTTTGGAAGCTCTTTGCGCTTGTCTAGATCCTGATCCTGAAAAACGTGCATGTTTTGAAAGTTTTTTGGCAGTTTTACATTCTATTATTGATAATTGTGAAAAGTTTAGTGATTATTCAGATTACTCTGTAAGCTCAGCTGATAAGACTTTGTTTATTCAGGAAAATACCCCTGGAAATACTGAATATTTATCTGAGATGCCTTTGCGTGAAACAAAATTGATTGAAAATTTATCAGAAGATTCTCCTGATATAGTGCAGGATAGTGTTGTTAGTGATGATGATTCGCCTGATTTGTTTTACGAAACTAGTAATACTAATTTAAGTAATTATGAAGATCATGACAGTAATAGTTTTGATTCTCAGCAAGTAGATAATGGAATAAAACGTATTAGTGTTTTTAACGTTATTGCTTTTATATGTATGCTTAGTGCGTTTTTTGTTGCTGTTAAATTTTTTGCGTTTGCGGATAATAATTTTATGTCATTTGTGATTATTAGTGGTGTTTTATTGTTTTTTAGTTTTTTGAATAATGTAGATGTTGATTTATCTAAAAATAATTTTTTGAAATTTTTCATATTGATTTTGAAAGCACCTTTTTATTTATTTAAATCTTTGTGGAATGTTTGTAAATTTTGGGCTTTTTCTCTAATTTGTAGTGCTGCTACCTTGTTTTTTGTTGATGGTTTCAATGTTGAAATGTTGGATATTTTGAGAGAATGTGTTGTGAATTTGAGTTTTTTTGTATCTGATATTTCTTTGAGTCGTAATTTTTTGCTTTTGTTATTTTGGGGTATTTGTGTAGTGTTTTGTAAATCTATTAGTAAAAGTGTGAGAATATTGCTTGTTAAGTTGAATATGTCTTTTATTTTTACAATCTTGTTTTATATAATTTCTTTTATCATGATATGCATTTTTTGCATGGTTTAAAAGGTAATGTTAGTTAGGTTTATTTATGTCTAATCTTAAAAAGAGTACAAAACGCAATGTTATTATTGCAGTTGTTGTTGTGCTTTTATGTGTAGTTTTTGCTATTTGTTATGGTTTTTATGCAAAAGGTTCTGCAGATAGTAGCAATAGCGGAAAAGAAGCTGCTAACACTAAATATGTTGATCCTGATACTTATAAACAGGGTAGAGGTTTTTATGTTTCAGCTGATGGTGTTGGCGTGCTGAAGAAGGGTGTTCCTACTCTTGAAATATATATGGATTTCACTTGTCCGCATTGTATAAATTTTGAATATAAGTATGGCGATGAGATTAATAAATTAGTTTCTAAAGGCGAGATTAATGTTATTTATCGTCCTGTTAATGTTTTGAATCAGGGTTATTCAAAGTATGTTTCTTCAGCTATGATTGATGTTTTGGAAAGTAAAGATAAAGATAAATTCCCTGCTTTCCAGGCTGCTGTTGTGAAGAATATTTATAATTATTTGCAGACTAAAGATGAAAAGCTTTCTTCTACTGATATGATTGGCACTTTAGCTAAGAGTGTTGGAGTTAGTGATGATGTAGTTGCTAAGTTTGCTAATAAGAGCAATATTAATTACATAGATAAGACCATTAAAATGTTTACTAATAGAGATATCTTTAGTGGTGAAGATATTGCTGTTCCTGCTTTTGTTTTGAATGGTAAAGTTATGGATTATGAGAAAATAACTACTACTAAATCTTTAGAGTCTTTCATCAAAGATAATAAGTAAATATTTATAAATAGATTCGGCGTGTTCTCGATTTCAAATCGCGACACGCCGAGCGTATATTAAGTTATGTATTGTATTTTAGGTGTGTATAATACTTTCTTGTTATATTTTGATTGCCACCCTAGCTCAGTTGGTAGAGCATCCGCCTTGTAAGCGGACGGTCATCGGTTCGAGTCCGATGGGTGGCTCCATTTTTTATATAGTTGTAATATTTTTTATTATTTATTTTGCTAATTGTTTACTTTATGGCTGGCATGTTTATAATAGGTTGTTGCAGTATTTTCTGCATATTTCCAAAATTATTAAAAAATTAAAGTTATTCTCAAAGCGGGAAGAAAATTACTCTATATTGCTATTAGTTGACAGTTAAAAGGCGATAGCGTAATATTTTACCGTTATTTTACTTTTATAATACGAAAGGTGTCACCGATGACACAAGTGAAATCTATGAAATCAGGACGTTTGCCTGCTCATTCACTTAGTGCTTTTCAGAAGAAAATTGCAGTTTTATCCGGAGCTGGAATGTTTATTGACGGCTTTGATATTTCAGTAATTGCTGTAGCATTGCCTGGTTTAAAAGCGCAATGGAATATATCCGGATTTGTAGAAGGCGCTGTTGCCTCGTCTGTAATTGTTGGAATGTTTTTTGGAATGCTATTGGGCGGTAGGCTAGCTGACGTTTTTGGCCGTAAAAGAATGTATATGGTTGATCTTCTTGGGTTTGTAGTCTTCGCTCTTTTAGCAGCTCTTACTCAAAATCCTATACAGCTTATTCTTTCTCGTCTATTGCTTGGGCTTTTTATTGGTGCTGATTATCCAATATCTTCTTCCATTACTGCAGAGTTCACTCCTGCAAAAACACGTGGACGCTACATTATTTTTATGTCATTAATGTGGCAAGCAGGAGCTCTTGCTGCTTATCTTTCAGGTATGGCAATGTTTTCTCTTGGTGATAACGCTTGGAGATGGATGCTTTTCCTTGGTGCTGTATTAGCGTTGATCGTGCTATTTTTACGCGCGGAAGTGCCGGAATCTCCTCGTTGGTTGCGTACTCATGGCAATCATGAGAAAGCTGAGGAAGTTATGGAATATATTCGCGCTATTGCTGGAGATGATGCTGCTCTTCGCGCTTCAGGTATGGATGCTACTGTAAATACGTTACAAAAGCGTGCACGTTGGACAGAATTATTTTCTAAGCATAGTATTAAAAGTACAATATTTTGTTCGGTATTCTGGTTTTCTTTTGCTGTTTCTTTCTATGGAATTAACATGTACACGCCGACGATTTTGAGTTCTTTTACAGATGGCTCAAAGGTTTTATCTTACTTAGGTTCTGCAATTATTTCCTTGTTAGGTGTTTTAGGTGCCGCTATAGGTATGTATTCAGTAGAGCGTTTCGGTAGGCGCAAACAAATGCTTTGGTCATTTTTAGGTATGGTAATAGTGTTAGTCGCTATTGCTCTTGGGTTTGGCGATACATTTATTGTTCTTACTGCTTTACTTGCGATTGCTATTTTGCTTGCAAATTTGGGTCCAGGTGTGCTTAACATGGTTTATCCAAACGAAATGTTCCCAACGCGTTTGCGTGGTTCTGGTACAGGATTTGCAGGTTCTATGAGCCGAATTGGTTCTATGCTGGGTGTGTTGGTATTTCCAAATATGGTAGCTTCATGGGGCTTCACTAATTCTACTTGGCTTTTTGCTGGAGTTGCAATTTTCGGTATGGTAGTAGCATTTTTCCTTGCTCCTGAAACTAAAGGTAAGAGTTTGGATGAATTAGAAGAACTCGCTAATGCGGGATGGCCTAGAGATAAAATGAAGTAATTATTTAAAAGAATTTATCTGGATGAAATAAAATTTAAACTGGATTTAATGTGGTATTAAAATTTAAGTAGTTTAGATGAATATGTAAAGCGTGTGAGTGTCATTATTATGGCACTCACTATGCTTATCTGAGCTGAAAATATGTTTCGCAATTGGAGTTTATATGAAGAATTTTTTTGATGAGCATGCTGCGCCGTGGGAAGATGCAAGTGGACAGTTGCATATATATGCTTTACCGAGTGAATCTTTTTGTGCCAATATTGAGCCTTGGAGAGAATCTTTATGTGATATTTCTGGTTTAGCGCAACAACCGTGTGAATATCTACATCTTACTGTGCAACGTTTACCTTATATGTTGAATGATAAAAGAAGTGAAATAGATTCTCTTATTCGCGCTATTCAATCAGAGTTTGATGAAATTGATTCTATTGACTTACAATTTGCTACACCTACAATTCTTGATAATTCTGTTGTTTTGAGAGCTGAACAGACTTCGTCTTGGGAAACATTTACTGATGCAGTTAGAAAAG
This sequence comes from uncultured Actinomyces sp., assembly GCA_946998115.1. GTDB lineage: Bacteria > Actinomycetota > Actinomycetes > Actinomycetales > Actinomycetaceae > ZJ293. The sequence continues at coordinate 20,960 of CAMPYB010000019.1, forward strand.
GAATTGCGAAGGTTTTTGGAGAAGATGGGCTTTTCTATGAGCCTCCAGCATTAGGTGCACATGTTACGCTTGCGTATGGAACGGAAGAATGTGATGATGACACAATTGCGATGAAAATGACGCAAGCGAGTATGAAAGTGCGTCATGAAGAAGAATTTTTGAAGATAAATTTGAGTTCAATTGTTCTTGTAACTGTACATGTTGATGTGGCGTCTGGAGTGTACTCTTTTGAAAAGTTGGGTGAAATTACTTGTAGACGTTGATTGGTTTACTTTATTATTTTCGACTTTTGAATATGATTGCAAATAATATAGTGTGTTTATTTTGCTAGTATTTATTTGCAATAAATTAGGGCTTTATGGATTTTCCATAAAGCCCTAATTTATGATTTTATCAATAATGTTTATGATTTCTTACGAGCAATTGTTACTAAAGCTATGCCAGCAAGCAATGCTACAAGTGCGACAGTAAATGTTGTAATGCCATCGGTACCTGTGTCTGATAGAATTGCTTTTTTCGCCATTTCGACTTTAGCAGGCTCTTTATGTGTTGGGTTTATTTTTTGCATGTTGGTTATTGCGGTTGTTTTTGCTTCGTTGATTTTTGTTTGTATTGTGTTTGCTTCTTGTTGTGTGTTTGCTGTGTCTGGTTGTTTGTTGATTATTTCTAGTTGTGTTTTTGCTTCGTTGTTTGCTTTTGTTTTTGCTTGTGTTTTTTCGGTTTCGCTTAGTGTGTTGTTGTTGTTGATTTCTTTTAGTTTTTTGTCTAGTTCGTTTTGGATTGCTTCTTTAGCGTTTTCTTTACCGATTGGGTTTATTTT
>CAMPYB010000020.1 GCA_946998115.1 uncultured Actinomyces sp.
TAAACAATTATAAAAACAAATAGTATTTCTACACAAACTATTCGACACGTATAGAATCTAAACTAGATGAAGTGATATCAAAAATATTTCCATTAACATCAATTCTAGTAAGATTTGCACAGTCATATTTTTCAACAATTTTTATACATGCACCAATAGTTACACCCAAGTTTTCTAAAAAAGAAAGCAAATCAGAATTTGCATCACTTATACGTACAACGATACCCTTTTCACCTATATTCAATGCAGATAACAATTTTCCAGCACTCTGCAAAAAAATACCATTTTCATCAGGAATTGGATCACCATGCGGATCAACCGTAGGATAAGATAATAAAATATCTATTTTCTTCAAAAACTTATCACTCACAACATTTTGCAATAATTGCGCTTCCTCATGTACCTCATTGACAGAATATTTTAAAATCTCGTATAAAAAAGTCTCCAACAATCTATGAGCTCGTACAACTTTAAGAGCTTCCTTTTCACCTATATAAGTAAGTGTTATTCCTTTATATGGAACATGATTAACATAGCCGAAATCCACTAATTTTTTAATCATTTCAGAAACAGTAGAATTAGCAACATTCAAAATTTTTGATAAAGATGAAATAGTTATACTATCATTTGACCACTCTGACAATGAATATATTACTTTCAAATAATGTTGTGCACTTGCTGAAATCATGTCAACTACCTATTAAAATACAATTCTTACCTTATACAAATACTGTTAAAATTTAAAATATGGCAGTTATCTTTATCACGAAAATTCAAAGACACTACCATTCATCTATAATATTCAAATAATTGACACCTATTATAAGCGAAAAGAAAATTTTCCTCAATTCCATTGATTTATACCATTTCATACCTATATAAGACAATCGAAATTACATTGCACGTTCAATTACAAATAGAAGATTTATAAACAAAGATAAACATTTTGCCAAAATAAAGCACTTTAAAATAAAATAGTCAACAAACACGTTGACTATAAAAGTACGCCATGGGGGACTCGAACCCTCAACCCGCTGATTAAGAGTCAGCTGCTCTGCCAATTGAGCTAATGGCGCATCGCTATAAAAGCAACAAAGAATAATATACTGCAAAAAAAAGAAAAAATCAATCCTATAAACACAACATTTAATAAAAAATTTTAATATAATAAAAAAAGTTATATAATATCAAAAGTGATAAAATATACTGGAGGGAAAATGCCCAAAACAAATCTCAAAAAATTGTATAAACAATTAGACTGGACATCAATACTAATACCATTATTGGGTGTTTTAACACTTAGCATAATTTTTATCATACATCCACAAGGATCAAAAAATACATTAGAAACAATTAGGCAATTTTTAACAGACACAACTGGAATATATTACGCATTATTAGGATTAGGTATTTTTATATTCAGTCTTTACATAGCTTTTTCCAAATACGGCAAAATAAAATTAGGAGAAGGGAAACAAGAATACACTAATTTTCAATGGGGAATAATGATTTTCACATCCACAATGGCTGCTGATATCATATTCTATTCCCTATGCGAATGGGCTTTATACTCAAACGAAACATTTATAAAACAACAAGGCAATATTCAAAAATGGGCAAGCACATACCCATTATTTCACTGGGGTCCAATAGCTTGGAGTTTCTATATAATACTCGCAGTAGCATTCGGATTCATGTTGCACGTAAAATGCAGAAAAAAACAAAAATTTTCTGAAGCTTGTAGGCCAATCCTAGGTAAATATACAGATACCGCAATAGGAAAACTAATAGATTTAATAGCAATATTTTCCCTACTAGCCGGAACAGCTACAACTTTCTCACTAGCCACACCTCTTTTATCAAATGCTATAAGTAGCATAAGTGGAATAAAAGCTAACACAACACTTACAATATCGATACTCGCAATAATAGCAATAATATACACACTCACAATAATGTTCGGAATGCGAGGAATATCAAAATTAGCAAAATTATGTGTAGCATTATTCGGTATACTTCTTTTATATTTCCTAATACTCGGCGGAGAAACAAAATACATATTAGAAACAGGATTCTCATCACTAGGAAATCTAACACAAAATTTCATTTCTATGGCAACTTGGCTCGATCCTCTACGAGAAACATCTTTTCCTCAAAATTGGACTATATATTACTGGGCATATTGGATGGTATGGTGCGTTGCAACACCTTTTTTCATAGGAAAAATAAGTAAAGGTAGAAAAATAAAAAATATAATATTAAACGGATACGCATGGGGGCTAGCAGGCACATTTACATCATTTATAATTCTAGGTAATTATGGTTTAGCACAAGAATTAAAACACGGTATCAATATATCAAAATATATATCAAAAACAGGTAATCAATCTGACGCAATACTAAAAATATTCAGCACACTTCCAATGTCACAAATAGCTATTATATTACTAGTAATAACAATGATATTATTTTACGCAACAACATTTGACGCATTGACAATGGTAATATCTTCTTATTCATACAAAACATTAACTGTAGAAATTGAACCAGCAAAAATTGTCAGAATATTTTGGTCAATAATGTTTATCATATTCCCAATAGCATTAATATTTTCAGAAAATTCAATGCGAAACTTACAATCAGTTGCAATAATAATGGCATTTCCTATAGGTTTCATAATGATACTTATAATCGCTAGTTTCATGAAAGAAGCGAAAAGCATAGTAACAAGCACAGAATAAAATAGATTATTATTTCAAAAATCTAATATACTCATTCCGCCCAAATAGCATACGATAAATATTTACTTTCATTCGGCATAATAAAATCACCTTTATCCACATCACCAAATACACCAGCATTAGTGGTACAAGGTTCCACAGCTAAAGCAGTTCTTTCTACACACTCACCTGTATAAAAGTGAAAAAATTTTGAATTGGAAGCGAAAAATATTTTATGTAAACTATTATTTTCAGAATCAGCCTTGTTAAAATGTTTTTTCTCAAAACACACTTTCCATTCCCCAGAAGACTTGAAGCAATTATCTAAACATGTATTTTCCAAATCAATAGTAACTTCACCATTATGAGAATATGTAAAGAATTCACTATTATTTTCCTTGCTCATACCATCAACGATAATTTTACACTCATCTATCGAAGCACTTCCGCAATAATATAAATAAGGATGTGCACATAAACCAATAGGACATTTGCTGTCACCTAAATTAGTTGCAACAATATTAGAAATAAGTTTATCTTCACGTAAAATATATTCTACTCGTATATTTACTTTAAAAGGAAAAGATGGTGACGGATAAAGATCATACTCAAACATCACACTATCACAAGTTAAAGACACTATAGAAAAATTCTGCCATGCAACAAGGCCGTGCAACGCACTGTTAGTTTCAAAATCATTAATAGGCAAATTATATTTATAATTATTTACACAATATTCGCCATTTTTCACACGATTTACCCAAGGTGCAATAACTTTACCTACATAACCTTCAGAAAAATCATCATCACCCATATGCAACAAAAAATCACCATATTTTTTGCTTTTAGCACTAAGTAGAGCAGCACCCACACTAGCAACACGTACATATAAATATTCATTTTCTAAAACGCATATTTTACCATTTGACAACATAAAAACCTTATTTCATAAATCAAACAACAATTACATTATATGACAAATATATAAACTATAAAAAAACCCTCCAACAGGAGGGGTAAAATCTAAGTGCGCAAGGAGGGACTTGAACCCTCACGTCCGAAGACACTGGAACCTAAATCCAGCGCGTCTGCCAATTTCGCCACTCGCGCCAACAAGTAAAAATTGTACATCAAAAAAAACAAAAAATCAATATTATTTTCAATAAATAAACTATTTCCTATAAGCATTAGTTATAGTAACCTGACCAATAACCCTGCTACCATCATAAATAACCATAGACTGTCCTGAAGCAATACCACGAACAAAATTATCTAAAATTGCAACAACTTTACCATCAGTAATTTCAATACGCGCATCACACACTTTACCATGAGCTCGCATTTGAACACTCGCTCTAAAAGAAAGCGGATATTCACCATCAGCACAAAGCCAAATTGGTTCTTTACCTTCAATCACATTCACACTAAGAAGCTCACTTGAACCAACAATAACCTGATTCTTACCAGGCACTGTCGATAAAACATACCTCGGTTTACCATCAACAGCTGGACGACCCAATTTCAAGCCACGCCTCTGACCAACTGTATAAGAATAGTATCCTTCATGAGTTCCTAAAACATTACCATCAGTATCTAAAATCTCACCACGTCTACTACCTAACTTTGACTTTAAAAAACCAGCAGTATTACCATCAGGAATAAAACAAATATCATAAGAATCAGGCTTATTACTAACAGTCAAACCACGACTTGCAGCTTCCGCGCGAACCTTTTCCTTATCATCAACATCACCTATAGGAAAAAGAACCCTAGAAACATTTTCACGACCAATAACAGCTAAAACATATGATTGATCTTTAAGTAAATTATTAGAACGATGAAGCTCTAGCCCCTTATCCCCTTGAAGAATTTGAGCATAATGACCAGTGCACACAGCATCAAATCCTAAAGCAATTCCTCTATCAAGCAAAGATTTAAACTTCACATATTCATTACAACGCACACAAGGATTAGGAGTGCGTCCCTGTTTATATTCTGATAAAAAATCATCAATAACTGTCTTCTCAAACTCTTCAGATAAATCCCAAACATAAAAAGGAATACCTAAAAGAGCAGCAGCTCTACGTGCATCAGCAGAATCTTCTAAAGAACAACACCCACGCGAACCTATGCGATATTCTTCCTTAGATTTCGTCAAAGCCATATGCACAGCTGTAACATCATGCCCAGCTTCAACAGCTCTAGCAGCTGCAACCGCCGAATCCACACCACCTGACAAAGCGGCTAAAACTTTCATACCTACCCCACGAATCTAATCTTATGTAAAGATTTTGCGCTCTCAACAGCAAGTGGCAAAGCATCAATCAAAGCATCAATATCATCCATAGTTGTCGAAGAACCAAAGGATATACGCAAACCACCTGAACAATAAACACCATCATACCCCATTGCTTCAAGAACATATGACGATTGAGCAACTCCTGCTCTGCAAGCTGAACCAGCAGAAACACAAATACCAGCATTATCTAACGAGAAAAGCAAAGCGTCAGCGCCACCATATTCACAAACTAAATGCAAAATATGACTCGAGCATTCAGCCGTAGAAGAAACTGATACACCATCAGGTAAATTTTTCACTATTTTAGCTTTATATTCAGAAAAACGAGCTATATTAACATCTAAATTTTCAATAGCTTTTTCGCACGCTACACTTAAAGCTAAGGCTCCGCAAACATCTATAGTGCCACTGCGCACGCCTCGTTCCTGTCCGCCTCCTGAATAAATCATACCGACTGGGAAATCCTGCTTAGCAATTAATGCGCCAATACCCACTGGAGCTGAAATCTTGTGCCCTGATATGCTCATCGCATCTACACCCAAATCAACAAAATTAAAAGGAATATGACCAAAACCTTGAACAGCATCAGTGTGCACAAATATTCTGTCACCAGTTCTATGCAATTGTTGTTCAATCTCACGTACAAGTTGCACAATTTCTTTCACTGGTTGAATTACGCCTGTTTCATTATTAACAAGCATTACAGATATTACACTTATATCATTAAAATGCTGTCTTATAATTTTCTCTAACACTTCCAAATCAACAACTCCGGAAGATGTTACAGGAATTTTAATAACATTTATTGCATCTTTTCCTAAAATTTTATAAACACTTGATATCCCCGGATGCTCAATAGCAGACGTTATAGCAACATTTCTGCCAGATTTTTCTTGAATTTTTTTAGCCGCTGAAATAAATCCTAAATTATCAGCTTCTGTACCTCCAGATGTAAAAATCACTTCACTAGGTTTTACGCAAATAATTTTAGCAATTTTCTCGCGTGCACTTTCCAATTTTTCCCTAGCAAGCAATCCACCTTTATGCAAAGATGAAGGATTACCCGGAGTGTAAGTCATCTGCTGTAACGCTTGCACATATGTTTTCAACACTTCTGGTGCAATAGGCGAATAAGCACTGTGATCTAAATACGAGTAAGACACAAATCCCCTAAACTTATACACATTATAAAAACCATAACACTATAATAACGATTATAATACTATTTATATTATTTCAGGCTATCAGAAATAATTTAACTTTGAATAGTTTTTTACCTAAAACAAATCAATAAAAACTAAAATAAAAACAACATAAATAAACTAAATAATATTTTAAACATAACAACAATTACGCTACACAAAGTGACTTTTAAAATAATATCAAATATACTAAACTAGTAATTTATAACCACTACTACGACAGTATTGGATTACCAAATGTGCCCCAGCAAAAAATTATGCTTGACTGCATCTAATTCAAACTTTTTATGCGAATTACAATTACTTTTCGGCGCATTATGTTTAGCATTAGGTGTAATATTTATCAAATTAGCACATTTACAACCAGCAACTATATCATTTCTGAGATGCATAATAGCTTTACCTTTTCTCATATTGCTATCAGCACGTGAAATTAAAAAAATACCTAAAAATTCCAAATTAGAAAAAAATCTTATCGCGTGGTCGTTCATATCGGGAATAGTAATCGGAATACAATATATAGTTTATGCAATATGTGTCGATATAACTGGTGCCGGAATATCCAGCATATTAGCCAATTGTCAAATTTTCTTTTTCCCAATATTAGCTTTACTAATAGACAAAGAGCCAATATCTAAAACATTCTGGATATTTTCCCCAATATTATTAGTAGGTTTGTCAGCTTCTGCAGGACTATTAAACTCTAAAACAGATGGTATAACAGATCCAATGCTAGGTTTCACAACAGGAATGTTAAGTGGAATAACATATGCAATTTTCCTATTTTTAAATAGAAGATGCACAAGAAAAAATCCTCGATACATAATCACATATAACACACTCGCAACAATCGGAGCTGCAACTATTTGCATAATTTCAGCACCTTTAATGCAAGGATTTACTTTAAATATTTCAGCCATATCATGGATTTGGGTAATACTATTAGCCTTATTTGCTCAAGTTTTATCGTGGATAATAATAGCGCGTGGAAGCCATAAACTCTCCCCTAATAAAGCTTCAAGCCTTCTCACAACATATCCTATAATGGCATTACTATTAGGAATAATATTTTTATCAGAAACAATAAATACAACACAAGCCATAGGTTGCATAATAGTGGTAATATGTGTGTGGATTATTAATAAAGAAAAGAACAATAATAAATCTTCAAAGCAAATAGTAATAAATACCAAAATACATGGTGAATATAATGGAAGAAAAAATGAAAAATAACGCACAAGAAATTATAAATGATTCAATTGAGCAAACAACAGATCATGCTTCATTGCAAGCATCAATTAAAAAAAGCCAAGAAATTTCAAAACAAATAGAAAAAAATCCTGAAAAATTTAGAGTTTTAACAGGAGATCGCCCAACTGGAAATTTGCATTTAGGACATTATTTTGGCACATTAAAGAATAGAGTCGAAATACAAAACAAAGGCGTAGACACTTGGATATTAATTGCTGATTACCAAGTAATAACTGATAGAGACAGTTTAGGTCCTATAAAAGAAAGAGTTCTTTCACTATGTGCTGACTATATTGCTTGCGGAATAGACCCAAAAAAATCGACAATTTTCACTCATTCCGCTATTCCAGCATTAAATCAATTAATGCTACCTTTCCTATCCTTAGTGACAGAAGCTGAATTACACAGAAATCCTACTGTTAAATCTGAACTCGAAGCTACAAATGGCAGAGCAATGAGCGGATTACTACTTACATATCCTATACATCAAACTGCTGACATATTATTTTGTAAAGCAAATTTAGTACCAGTAGGTAAAGACCAATTGCCACACCTGGAACAAGCTAGAGTAATTGCTTCACGTTTCGATAAAAGATATGGACGAGTTGGAGAAAAACCAATTTTCCCTCAGCCTCAAGCACTATTGTCACAAGCTACATTAATCTTAGGTTTAGATGGACAAAAGATGAGCAAATCTAAGGGAAATACTATAGAAATAGGCATGGACGATGACACTACATTAAAGCGTATTAAAAAAGCTGTAACTGACAGTGAACGTTTCATAACATACGATCCTATAAATAGACCAGAGGTATCTAATTTATTACTTCTCGCTTCTATGGCAAGTGGAATTCCTGCTGAAAAATTAGCTGAAGAAATTGGAAATGCTGGAGCAGGACAATTAAAGAAAGTAGTTGCAGAAAGTCTAATAGAAATGCTAACACCTATACGTAAGCGCAGAAAAGAACTTATGAATAATAAAGATTATTTACTAGATGTTTTACGTCAAGGAAATGAAAAAGCGAATGAAATAGCTAATCAGACGCTTAAAGAAGTCAAACAAGCAATGCAAATGATATATTAGAGTTTTCATTTTCTTGATTTTTAACAAAACAAAAATTAGATTATAAAATATATGCTTATAGCTGTTGGAAACATGATAATCATAGTTCCAACAGCTTTACTTTTTACGAAAAACACGAGCTCAACCATAAAATGATGCGCAACATTCTCATTTCACATATAAATATCTATGTACGAATTGCTCATAATACGAATAGAACACTTGTCGCTCTAATTAGAAGAAAATATTGTTAAATAGTTATAAAATTTCAACAAAATTTTATGATAAATATGAAGCTAATGTTCTTCTTGCACGTACAACTTCGTCAATCGGTCCTAGCATATCAAAAGCGTCAATCAATCTTTTACGAGCTTCATCTTGTGTTTGTTCATCACCATGCAACACTATACTCAATAATGTATCTAAAGCTTGTTGTACTTTACCTAAAACAAGCATAGCGTCAGCTCCTCTAAATTTAATATCAAAATCTTCATCACCAGCATTCATAGCTTCAGATACTGCTTTATCAAAATCTGTTTCGCTATCAACACGTTGACGTAATCGTAAATCTGCTAAACCAACTTTAGCTGTATGATCTTTAGGATCTTTTCTCAAAGCTAATTCCCAAGCGGCTTTTGCGGCCTCATAATCACCTTTTTCAAAAGCCTCCATAGCTTCAGTGTGCTCTTTAGGAACCTCAACTTGCACTGATGGTAAATATTGAGCTGTACCTACGACACCATTTTCCATGCATGCAGCTAAAACTTTATCTACAACATCACATAAATCTGCTTCTTCCATTTTTCCAGTAAATAGTGGAGCCATTCCTCCATTTATCAATGCTATGACGTATGGCACAGTTTCCACTTTGAAAACTTTTTGTGTCATAGGATTTTCATCAATATTTACTTTTAGTAATTGAAAACGTCCATTATATTTAGCAGCAACTTTATCAAATGTTGAATTAAAATCTGTTGAATGCTCAAACTGTGCAGACCAAATCAACAAAATAATAGGATATTTAGTAGATTGTCCAACAGCTACTTCGAGCAAAGTATCATCGATATCTAGACTAGTAGGAACAGATGGATCCTCAGTAATACCAAAAGAACTGCCTTGAGTTTGATGTTGTGTATGCAATACTTGCTGTGCAGGTGTATGTTGTGCAACAGGTTGCGCGTTATTACCACTGTGAGATTTTTGCTGATTTATGAATCCCTCTCCTGCAAAAGTTTGCTTGTTTTGATCAGATACAGCATTTTTTGATATATCATTATTTTTTTCTTCATTTTGATTTGCAAGTTTTGACAAATCAAAAGCTCCTCTAAAATTTGCTTCCACTTTCGCTCCTAAACATTGTACATAAGTATTTTATAGCAAACACATTATTTCTTTATAACGGACACAAGCACTCTTTGCGCACCTACAGGTATAATTTTATTATCTTTTGCTTTTTCAGATGGCACTATAAAAGCAACGCTTACTGCATAAGTAGCTGTAATATCCGAATCTATTTTATTATTATCCCCTAAAATAGCGCCAATTGCTCCAGCGATTTTTCCATCTTTCTTGTGAGCTCCACGCAAAAATTGCATATCATATTTGAAAGAAGTGAATACTAGCGCTGATCCATCATTCAGTTTTAACGCAATATTTTCGTTTCCATTTTTATAATCTATTTTCAAATCGGAGATATCACGTAATGAATCTATTAATTTATTTTTTTCATCCAACAATTGTTTATTAAATATATCATCTTTAAACTTTTCAGCATCTTGCTTATTTCCATTCAAACCAGAAATATATTTAGAAACGACATCTGAAGGCTTCATAACTAAACTACTATTTTTACTTGAGCATAGTTCAATGCCTTTGTTCAAAGTATTAGTTGCAGGTATTTTTGCATCAGGAAATAGTCGCACCCAATTATTAATTTTATAATTATCTCGCGGATTTGCTTGATTTAGAAGCACAAGGTAAGGTGATTTATCACCTAAAGCTTCAGATACGTACATAGCATAACGAGGCCAGTTCTTTTCTTTAGTTGCTGTTTCAACTGTTGCTTTAAAATTAATAGTGTCGATTTTACCGTCTTGATATTTTTTCGCCGCCAAATCATATTGACCTTCACGCATTGTTAGAGCATTGCCTTCTAAACGTGTTTTAATCTTTTCTTTATCTAATTTTTTGTCACTAACAGTTAAAATCTTTTCAGTCTCACTCAATATTTTTGAGAAACGCTGATGATCCAGGTTTGAAAAATGTTTATCTTGAACCTGTTTTATTTGAACAGATGTACAAGAACTTAAACCAAATATTAAGGAAATTGAAATAAGAAGTCTAAAAATAGTTTTTATTTTATTCATAATTTCTTATTTCCTATTCTTTCTTTGCTCTTTTTCCGATTGAATCATTTGTTTACGCTTAGGATATTTACGTTTATCACTTTCAGGAACCATATTTTTATTTTTCATATTAATATTAGTTGTAAGAGTTTGTTCTACAATATTGTCTATATTTTTTTCAGTATTTTTCGCTTTATCATCATGTTTTTCAGCATAGTCTCGTATTTGCGAAACTTTTAAATCTTGCACTTGTGTTACAGCTTTATGAAACTCGATAGTTTGTTTTATAGATTTTATAACTTTTTTATGAACAATTTTTTTACTATATTCAATTCCTATAGGAAAGATCCCAATAATAATTAACACTATACCCACAAATAAGAAAGCATTCGTGTAACTGTTATAAGGCGCAACTTTCCACTCAAATAACAGTTTATAATCTTTGTTTGTGTTACTACTTGCAATAACAGCATAATAATCAGAAGGTTTCATTTCCCATTTGATACTCGTTTTACCTATACCTTTAGAAAAGGTATTCCACATATCTGATTTTAAATTGATATTACCAGTATCTACTTTTTTCCCAATTTTAACTGTTTTTAGAGTATGACCTGTAGAAAAATCATCCACTAAATAATAAGATTTATTTTTGTACAATGCATAATCTTTGACATCCAAACTTTTCCCTATACCTATTTGGACTTTAGCTTTTTTATCAGCAATAACACTAACTTTTACTTTATCACTTAAAGCATTCAAAACGCCTGATTTTGTTATTACTATTTTGCCTTTAATATTATCAGTGGTAGCTGAATAAATACTCTTATTCGCAAATACAGTTGCGCACAGTATAGAAGCTATTAGACTCAAAAATCCTAAAATAATCAATAAGCTAAAAATCTTAGTTCTATAACTTTTAAACACAAAATACACCTACCTTATATACATTACAATTTTACTTTATTTAATAACTTAATCAAAAATAAGCTAAAAACATGCAATTGAAATTTATTAAATATTTATTGCTTTAGTCAAAATTATCATTTACACAAAAAAAGAAATATGACATATACATAACAATTCTACTATACATAAATAATTGTTTTATTAATTAATAAAACACAAAAATATTTGTCAATAAGTTATCATATACTATATACGTATTATGCAAATAACATGAGGAATATAAATGTTAAATAATTCAGGACAAAAAGATTTTGAAAATAAAACAACTGGTAAGGGACACCCTACTCCTAAAAGAAAGGAAGTTGAAAAGCAAAAAATTCACACTCTAATTCCTTCTGACAGAAAAGAAGCTAAACGTTTAGAAAGAAAAAAGAGAAATGAATTTTACGAACGTCAACGTATTGCATTAGCAACAGGAGACGAAAAATATTTACCAGCTAAAGATAAAGGTAAAGTTCGTCGCTGGGTAAGAAATTGGGTTGATGCGCGTTTTTCTTGGTGCGAATACTTATTTCCAGTAACTTTAATAATTTTAGTAGGATCGTTATTTTTCCAAAATAACCCCGTAATGCAAGTCCGTATACTAGTAGCATTATATTTAGTTTTCATAACATGTTTTATAGATGCAATTATTGCAACTATTATAGTAAAACGCAGAATACGTAAACATTTTATATCTTCAGATATACCTCCGCGTATAGGCGTATATGCTTTCATGAGAATGCTACTCCTACCTATAATGCGCTCACCTAAGCCACAAGTCCATAAGAGAGAATGGCCTAAATAATGAACACTCTATTAGAAAATTTAGGTATAGAATACACTATGCCTGAAAAAGAATTTTTCACAGCTAAAATGCCTGTAACACCTTATTATTCACAACCACAAGGATATGTTATAGGTGGAATGTATATGTTACTAGCAGAATCAGCAGCAGGATATGCTTCTAACATTTTAGGAAAAGGTTCATATTACGCAGTCGGACAAAATATTCATGCTACACATGTTGCTCCTAAAAAATCTGATTCAGGCTTCATCGTAGCCAAAGGACAACTAATTCATAAAGGAAAGTCTTCACACCTTTGGGAAATAAAAATATTCGATGAAGAAAATAAACTTTTATCAATAATAAGTGTGCAAAACTTCATAATAACTCATAAATAAATATTTATCGCTAAACATTTAAAACACAAAATGAAAATGTTTTTCAATAAATAAATTCTATAACTAAAATTGTAGTTAATCGTCAATTTTAGCTATAGGATTAAATCGTAAAAGAAGCCTTTTAGCTCCGAATTTTTTAAATTTAACATTTACAGTGGAATTTACTTTTTGTTCTTCAAAACCAGTAATAATTCCTTCACCAAAAGTTTTATGTTTGACTTTATCACCAATTTTAAAATCATATCCTTCAATGCTTGAAACTTGTTTTACACCTTCAAAATTATCATACTTTTTATTTTCTTCATTCCTAATAGGCACACCAATTTTACCTATACTTGTTTTCCTTGTACTATCAACATGCTTCTTATTATTAACATTAGAAAAACCTGAAACAATCTTAGTTTTATTTTGAAATAAATCATTATAGTCATCAAAATCAATTTTTCGTTTCCACTCATAGTCTTCATAAAATCTATTATTATATTTCAAACTATCATTATAGCTATCAGTATCTCCCCAAAAGCTATTTAAAATTTCTTCTTCTATATGACAATAATCGCTAGGAATATCTTTTATAAAACGAGATTGCTTACCATAAACAGTTTTATTCCAAATATTCCTTTGCCTAGCTGAGCTTAAAAACAATTTTTCTTCAGCTCTCGTAAAAGCTACATAAGCAAGCCTTCTTTCTTCTTCCAAACCATTTGTTTCATGAAAGCTGAGCTCATGAGGGAAAATTTTTTCTTCCATTCCTGCTATAAAGACCACAGGATATTCAAGTCCTTTAGAAGTATGTATAGTCATGAGTGTAACTTTATCTTCTGCAGAATCTAAATTATCAAGATCTGTTACAAGACACACACTTTCTAAATAATCAGCTAAATTAGTTTGAGGATAGTCATTGCAAAATTCTGAAACAATACTTAAAAGTTGCGCTAAATTTTCAACACGATTCTTATCTTTTATATCAACGCTAGCTCTCAATATTGGAAGATAATCACTTTTTTCCAAAACTTCCATTAGTATTTCAGCTATTTTCCCTTTTTCATTATTCAAATTACGACAAGCATGAATCAATTGCCAAAATTTATAAAGACTTTCATTCGTTTTTTTAGTTAATTTTATTTCCCCATATTCTTTCAAAGAATAACCAAAAATGGAATCCAAAATTTCACTTATTCCAACATTGTTAGAATGAGCTAAATCAATTATTTGTTGTCTAGTCTTTACACCTATACCTCGTTTAGGCTCGTTTACAACACGTAAAAAACTATTTATATCATTCGGGTTAGAAATAAGTTGCAAATAGCACAAAGCGTCTTTTATCTCTTTACGATCATAAAATTTTGTGCCTCCCAGCATATTACAAGGCACATTTGATTTAGTAAGCTCTATTTCTATAGGACCAGATTGTGAATTTGTTCTATAAAAAATCGCAATATCAGAATAATTATATTTATTATCCGCGACTAACTGCTTTATTTTATCAGCAATAAAATGCGCTTCAGAATACTCACTATTTGCTGTATAAACCGTTACTTTGTCGCCACGACCTTTAGTTGAACGTAAAACTTTTTCACGTCTATCTTTATTTTGAGAAATAACACTATTAGCAACATCAAGTATTATCCCAGTTGAACGATAATTTTTCTCTAATAATATAATTTTAGCTTCCGGGAAATCTTTCTCAAATTCATCAATATTTCTTACAGTTGCTCCTCTGAAAGCATAGATAGATTGATCTGAATCTCCAACAGCTGTAAGCGAATAATTCTGATCGCTATCTTTTACGAAATCTTGATTGCAATCTTGTATTTTTTCCTCAATAATATTCTTTTCTGCAATATATTTAACTAACAAATATTGCACATAGTTCGTGTCTTGATATTCATCAACCAAAACGTGCCTAAAGCGATGTCTATACTTTTCTAATATTTCTGGAAACTTTTGAAATAAGCACACTGTTTCCGTTAATAAATCATCAAAATCAAAAGCATTAGACATTTTAAGCTGTTTATCATATTCTTCATATATTTCAGCAATCACATTAAAAGTATTTTCATTTTTTGCTTCATTGGGCGAAATAAGATTATTTTTCCAATACGATATTTGTCTTATAGTGTCTTTTATTGGAAATATCTTTGTCGAAATTTTTTCTGACTTATAAATATTATTTATTATTTTTTTAACATCCTGTGTATCATATATTGAAAAATTTGAAGAAATACCTAAAGCTCTAGATTCTGCACGCAAAATTTTTACACACATGGAATGAAAAGTACAAATCCACATTTGATTCACATCAGTGCCAAGTAAATTCATGATTCTATCGCGCATTTCATTTGCAGCTTTATTAGTAAAAGTTATTGCCAATATATTATTTGAAAATGCTTTTTTATGTTGCAACAAGTAAGCTATGCGTCTTGTAAGAACTCTGGTTTTTCCTGAACCTGCACCTGCAATTACTAGCAAATATTTACCCTCATAAGTGACTGCTTGCATCTGTTCATCGTTTAAATCACGTAACAAGTCCATAGCATTCCTTTGACACTAAAATGTTTAAACATAAAATAATACTTTAACATTATATGATATTTATAAGTTCATTTATAAATTACAAATAATTGTACTTGCTTTCTCACAAAATATTGCGTTTCATAGCCCAATACATTAATTCATTGCGATTAGAAAGTTGTAATTTACGCAAAACAGCACTAACGTGGCTTTCAACAGTTCTTATTGATATATATAATTCTGCAGCAATTTCCTTATAAGTATATCCACGGGCAATATACTTCATTACTTCATATTCCCTTTTAGTAAGAGCATACAGATTTTCATTTTTCTTATC
Source organism: uncultured Actinomyces sp. (assembly GCA_946998115.1). Taxonomy (GTDB): domain Bacteria; phylum Actinomycetota; class Actinomycetes; order Actinomycetales; family Actinomycetaceae; genus ZJ293. Next base: position 15,862 of record CAMPYB010000020.1, read on the forward strand.
TTCAACATTTACACATTGATCACTGTTATTCACACTAAAAGCATCAAGAACAAAGCCTGCAAGTTTTGGAGAAAAAGCAGCATCACCACTTGCTACTCTAATAATCGCCTCAACGAGCTCTTCACGAGAAATAGTTTTAGTCACGTATCCCCTAGCACCTGCTTTTATAACTGATATTACATCTGATGGAGCGTCGGATACTGACAAAGCTAAAAATTTAGTTTTTCCCATAACATCCGCACATTCATTTACAACTTGCACAGCTCCAGTACCATTACCTCCTGGTAAATGCACATCTAAAACTACTACATCAGGTTCGAGATTATGTATTTTTTCTATCGCTTCTTCAACATTATAAGCTTTATCTAATATACGAAAATTTTTTACTTCCGATAATGAGACCTGCAAGCCTTCACAAATTAAAGGGTGATCATCAACTATTAATATTTTAAGCGGATTCGACAAATTCGTATTTCCATTATGTTGCATAAGGTCCATTTTATCTCTTTCCAACAGGTAGAATCACATTGACTTCACATCCATTATTATTTTTTATAGTAACTGTTCCACCAACATTTTCAATACGTTTAATAATCGATTTACGAACACCAAGCCTTCGACTATCTATCATTCCCATAGTAAATCCTTGCCCTCGATCTCGCACAAAAAATTCTAATATATTCGCGTTTATTTCTACATACACACTTATAGGATCCGCGCCATGTTTAATGGCGTTAATTGTAGCTTCAGACAATGCGCCAATAAAATTATTTACTTTATCGCATGGCTTACAATCTCCAACAACAATAAGTTCCACATGTTTTCTATAACTATCTTCTATCTGACTTATTTTTTCTTTAACCATTGATGAAATTGAGCTACCTTGTATCGGCCTATCTCCATAAAGCCAAGCTCGTAAATCTCTTTCTTGCGTTTTAGCTAAAAAGTTTACTTCTTCGCTATTTTTAGAATTTTGTTGTATTAATATCAGTGTTTGCAACACTCCGTCATGTAAATGTGCAGCAATATTAGCTCTTTCTTCTTCAATATTTTTTTCTATTTTACTATCAGATATAGTCTTATATAAAACTACTAAAACTGGAAACAAGAACATTAATATAATTAAAAAAGTTATGCACATTATAATTAGTGTTTGATACATACCGACTACAGTAATTTGTGTGCTAACTAAATAAAACATGCTGAATAAGAATATTGCCATACCAATCAAGTAGTGTGCAGAAAAAAACATTTTGTAAGTAAAAATATTTTCTTGATAAGTTTTAATTGTTTTATAGCATATTATAGATATTCCGAGAATAGATGTTAAAATACTTACTTTTAAAGCAAAATCTTCATCATATATTATAGCTACGTATAAAATCATTAAAAATATAATTAAATATGTTATATATTCTGCAATACTCACATATGTTACACCAATTTTATTTATCGGTATTATAGGTTTTGATAAAATATTATGTCTTTCAGGTGAGTTTATTGTTTCAATTGGTTTTTTAGGTATAAAAATAAGAAACCATATATATGAAAAAATGCCGATTCCAAAAATAAAAGTAGCAATACAAAAAAATATTCTAACATTTTTTACTGGTATTTGAAGATGTACACTTATTCCTTTGCAAACACCTAAAAACATTCCTCCGTCTTTTGAATCATATAGATAAAAAGGGGGTCTTTTGAATGTATTATTATACGTATTTTCCAACATAATTACATTTTCCACTTTTTATAATATTTTTTCTAGCATATTTTAATTTTGCAAAATATATACGTAGTTATTGGGGGAAATCCCTAATAGAAAATATTTACACTTAGATAAATAATTAAATCATGAATGATTTTTTTAACAAAATACGCGAATTTGGGCTATATCGTCAAAATAATAGATGGATAGCTGGCGTGTGCTCTGGAATATCAAATTATTTTGATTTGAACGTTTTTATAACAAGACTAATTTTTATCATATTGGGATTTTTATTATTCCCAGTAGCAATATTAACATACGTATTATTATGGATTTTTTTACCTGACAACACTAAAGGACTGAAAATTATAGCGCAAGGTTCTGACCAAGTTGCAGAAAATAATAATACAAACTGTTTTATTACTCAGAAGGTCAATATGACAAATAATAATCCATATGTAAGTAAGAGAAAAACTTATAATAATACTAGTTCTCGTAATTCAATTAGTGCAACTCATATTTGGATTACTATTGCGGCTTTACTATTAAGTTTTTGTATATGTATTTCTTTCAGTTACTATACGACTGATTTAGACCAAACAATATTTTTATTTCTAGGACTAGTCTATACAATTCTAGGTATAAGTATTATCACAGCTGGTTTTAAAGGAAGACGTTGTCACGGATTAGTTTTTGTCTCAATAATCAGCTTAATTTTTTCACCATTGTTATTTGGAATGTCATCACTATATTCTTTTAATAGTGAAGAACCTTATAATAGTGAAGATACTAGCTATAACAATGTTGTAGATATAAGTACTTACGAAGACACTCTCGCTCCTAATTCAAATGGAGAAATTAATATAAATGTTAATTTCAATGTTGATAGAATTAATACAAATGGGAAACCTGTAGAAATAGATTTTGATAACTCTAAAATAACTAATAGTAATATAGTATCCAATAGAAATTGGCTTCAACAAGATGAAAAAAATAATTGGAATAATATAACTAATCTGAAGCAAATGAATGCTAAAGTTGTTGATCAAAACACAAAAGCTAGTATTACAGATTTAGGTTTTTACGACACAAAAGGAAATCCTGTTACAACTGGTTACAATAATATATCTTTTAATCACACAAATTCTATGAATAAAAAAATCAAAACTGAAGATTTTGATAACGCAAAAATTAAATATATTTTTCATGTTACTGCAAATAATAAAAATATAGATATTTTAGACTTATCACAACAATGGTTTGGTTTTTTACAAAAAGATAAAAATAATCCTGATAAGTATATTTCAAAACAACTATTTTCAATAAAAGATGATAGATGGTCAAATAATATTATTCCTATGGAAAATAATGTTATAAAAACTGAGAAAATGACTAATACAGATCTAAATATGAATAAAAAAGTTTTTGATCTCTTATACGATAAAACTTATGAATTGCTCGACAATATATATGATAATATTCAGGAAAATATTTCAGCAATAAAGTTTTTGAAAGACCCAAGCTTACTCGATTTATCTGACGATTACGATGCAGATTAGAATGGATTTATAATGAGTGAACACAATGAAATATATTCGACAAATAAAACAAATGAAAATACTATATATGAAGACTCTACCGTAAGTATCGAGAAAAATATAGTTGAATCTAATTCTGATAATACTGAAGATATAGATATCAATGGTACAGAAATTATTTGTAATAAAAATGACAACACTGAAAAATTTGAAACAAGAATTTTTGAAAATGGAAAAGTAACAGTTATTACAAACAATAATGATCATAAAATTAATGATAGTGAAACAGAAAATATAGCATACACTGCTTCTGCAAACACAAGTCATAAAAACTTTGATAAAACTAATCATATAAATAGTTGCGACAAAACTGAAAAAGAAAATGTTACAACAACTAATATGAAACAATACGAAAATACGATTAATGATTCAGAAAATTATAA
>CAMPYB010000021.1 GCA_946998115.1 uncultured Actinomyces sp.
TTTTTTATTTATTATTTGAGAAGAATTTTGAAAAGAAATAATTATGCATTTAATGGTTGCTAGCTGTTGTGTTGACTATTCGGGACGTTTAGATGCTCATTTGCCACTTGCGAAAAGAGTCGTAATGTTTAAAACTGATGGTTCTGTACTAGTACATTGCGATGGAGGATCATATAAACCTTTGAATTGGATGAGTCCGCCTTGTAAAACAAAAAATTTACCTTTGGATGAAACTGATTTGGAAAATAATATTGCTCAAAAGATTGAGATATCTTCTAATAAATCTGATGATAAACTCGTATTGTCTATATATGAGATTATTGAAAGTATTGAAGTTGAGTTAGGGGATGATCCTGGGCTCATTAAAGATGGTGTAGAGGCTCATTTGCAAAAGTTACTCGCTGAACAAGTAGAAATTTTAGGTAATGGATATACTTTAGTACGCAGAGAATATCCTACTGCTATTGGTCCAGTTGATTTAATGGTACGTGATGATAATAATAAACATGTTGCTGTTGAAGTGAAGCGCAGAGGAGAAATTGACGGCGTCGAGCAACTTACTAGGTATTTGGATTTGTTGAATCGTGATAGTTCGATTTCCCCTGTTAAAGGTATATTTGCGGCGCAAGAGATACGATCACAGGCACGAGCTCTAGCTGAAGATAGAGGAATCCGCTGTGTTATTTTAGATTATAAAGCTATGCGTGGAATTGATGATAGTGAAGGAAAATTATTTTAATAAAATTTTTTGATTAAAATAGAACTGAATGCTGTTTTAAGTTTTTATAAATTTGCAATTATATTTATATGATATTGTAAAAGAATTGTATTCATATTTTTATGTGAATAAAATCTTCGTATGTGCTATGTTAGTTTAAAAGTGATAATTTTCGGGTTTAATTATCGAATGTAAAAGAGGTTGATTTAACTGTGGCTAAAAGTAGGAGGTCTAAAAAACGTCCTTATGGTAAGCATATTGAATTAGATTTTTCTAGACTTACTTATGTGCAATCAGTGCAAAGAGGCGGTGATGGTGAAGATTATAATGTACGTTTTATAAATTTTAGTGAAAAAACTTATATTTGTCCTGGTTGTTTACAAAATATAAAACCTGGAGTCTCACATATTGTTGCATGGCAAACTGATCATTTTTTTGGACCTGAGGTAGCTGCTCAAGAGCGTAGGCATTGGCATAGTAATTGTTGGAATAGGCGTTTGCGTCCACAGTAATATTTATTTGGATTAGATATAAATTTTATTGTTATTTTATAAAAAATGTATTTGTATCCTTTTATATATAATACTGTCTTTTGCTATATAGTTTATGAATAAAAATTTTGTAAGCATTATGATTTGCGTTTATTTTTTCATATGCTTATGTGTTTACTTATACATTTAATAGTGTTTTATAAAAACTTATAGGATAATAAAAATTTTTCTGTGTATTATTTATTAATGTATTTATAGTGCTATTTGTGCGCTACTTATTTTATAAAGGAGTGAGAAAAGTGGGAAAATTATCGGTTGAAAAACTTAGAGAAAAAACTCATAAGATTTTTCCTGAGTTGGTTGATGTTTTAAAAGATTTTGTGGCAATTCCTTCGATTTCCTCTCAATCTTTTGATCAGAAGCATGTGCAAAATAGTGCTGAGTTTGTGCTTGATTTGTTTCAAAAAGAAGGTTTTGAAGCGGAAATTTTAACTGCTGTAACAAATGATGGTAAAACTAGTAGGCCTGCTGTAGTGGGCGTTTTGAAGACTTCTGATGATGCTCCGACTGTGTTGTTATATGCTCACCATGATGTTCAGCCTGTAGGTGATACGTCTAGTTGGAACACTGATCCTTTTGTTGCAACTGAAAAAGATGGCAGACTTTATGGCAGAGGAGCTGCTGATGATGGCGGTGGAATTATTGCTCATTTGGGTGCTGTTCGTTTATTAAAAGAAGATTTAGGCGTTAATGTAAAAGTATTCATTGAAGGCGAAGAAGAAATCGCTTCACCTACTTTTCATGATTTTTTGAAAACTCATCGTGAAAAGTTATCTGCTGATGTAATTATCGTAGCTGATTCTGCTAATTGGAAAGTAGGACATCCAGCTTTGACTTCTAGCTTGAGGGGTAGTGTAGAAGCTAAAGTTGAAGTCAAATGCTTAGATCATGCTGTTCATTCAGGAATTTATGGAGGAGCGCTATTAGATGCAAATGTGATCGCAGCGCGTCTTATTGCTTCATTACATGATGAAAATGGAGATGTTGCTGTTGAAGGTCTTGCTTCTAGTGATAAAGCTGAAGTAATTTATCCTGAAGATGAGTATCGTTTTAGCACAGGTGCAGTTGAAAGCTTGAAACTTGCAGGTACAGGAGATCTTGCGGCTCGTTTATGGTATAAGAATGCTATTAGCGTTATTGGTATGGATATTACTCCTGTGCATTTGGCTTCCAATACTATTGCTCCTAAATGTACTTTTGTTGTATCTATGCGTGTTTCGCCTTTGCAGGATTTGAATGAAGCCGCTGAGTTGCTTGTTAAACATTTGAAAAAGAATGTTCCATTTGGAGCTAAAATTAGAGTTTTTGATATAGAGAAAGGTTCTTCTTTCAAAGCTAAACATTCGCCTATTTATGACGATGCTCACTGGGCTTTATCTACAGCTTGGAATTTTGATAGCGTGAATACAGGTATGGGAGGTTCTATTCCATTTTTGGCAGATTTCAATGAGTTTTTTCCTTCAGCTGAGATATTAATTACTGGTGTTGAAGATCCGGATACTTGTGCGCATAGTGAAAATGAATCTGTCCATTTAGGTGATCTTGAAAAAGTTGTTTTAGCAGAAGCATTATTGCTTTCTAAGCTTGGTGGTAAGATTTAATTTTTTTTATTTTGTGTTATCGGTTTGTGCTATTTTTTATTTTTGCGCAAACCGAATTTTATTTTAAAAATTTTTATATTTTATATTGTGTATTGAAAATGTAATTTATTTTTAGCGTGTTTAGCATATTGTTAAACGACTTATATTTATTTTACGAAATTTTCATTTAGGGGTTGTAAATTTATTATTTTTAGTTTAAGATTTTCTAGTGCGAGATGTTCTCAAACATTTATGCGGATGTGGCTCAGTTGGTAGAGCATCACCTTGCCAAGGTGAGGGTCGCGGGTTCGAGTCCCGTCATCCGCTCTGTTGTTTTCTACAGCTATTTGTAGAGAGCCTCGTGGTGGGTTGGCCGAGAGGCGAGGCAGCGGCCTGCAAAGCCGTATACACCAGTTCGAATCTGGTACCCACCTCGGGCGATTAGCGCAGCGGTAGCGCGCTTCCTTGACACGGAAGAGGTCGCTGGTTCGATCCCAGTATCGCCCACAATTTATACTTTGTTTCATAAAGTTAATATTAAAGTGTTTATAGTTTTATATTTATAAAGTGCATATACTAGTTGTTTTTCTAGGTGTTTATATTTGCTTACATATTTGAATATGCTGAAATAAATTTTGCACTTGTAATACATGTAAAATTTTAGATAAGATTTTCTGAAAAATTATATAATTCATTAACAAATCACAATTTGAATATTGTATAAAATTATTTTCTAAATATGCATTTATACTTTTTCTGCAGTTAAAAACCTTGAATTTTAGCCAGTTTATATTAGTTTATTTTTTAAAAATACTCTTATAAACTTTTTGTCTACTTAAAAACACTTTATTTTACTTTACTGAGAAATAAAACAAATATCACAATTGAAACATCTTAAATATAGGTGTTTAAGGTTATCTTTTCGATTGTTAGATATGGCATGTTTTTCCTTTTAGCCATATCTTATTAGTTCTCATAAAACATGTTGTATACATGTTCTGTGAAAGGAATAACAAATGACTACTACGATGGAAACGGCAAATAGTGGTATTGCCGAAGATGTTGCTTGCAGAAGTAAAAAATCTAAAAAGAAATTTGTAGTGCCTGGCGCATTTACAATTTTATTTTTCCTAACAATTATTGCTGCTTTTGCAACTTGGATTGTGCCGGCTGGTGAATATGCAAAACTTAGTTATAATACAGAATCGCAACAGCTTCTTGTGCAATCTCCTCAAGGAGATAAAAAAGAATTTCCTGCAAAACAGGAAACTTTGAAAAAATTAGGTGTTGACGTTGATATTAAACAGTTCACATCTGGAGCTATAAGTAAACCAATATCAATTCCTGAAACCTATGAAAGTTTAAAGCAAAATCCAGCAGGTATTAGTGATATTCCAAATGCTATGGTTCGAGGAACTATTGAATCAGTAGATGTTATGGTATTCATATTTGTGCTCGGTGGTTTAATTGGTGTTGTTAGAAAAACTGGTGCATTTGAATCTGGTTTATTTGCTATGACAAAGAAAACTAAAGGTCGTGAATTTGCGCTTGTATTTGCTGTCTCTGTCTTCATGGCGTTAGGCGGTTCTTTATGTGGTTTGGAAGAAGAAGCTGTAGCATTCTATCCAATTCTGGTGCCAATATTTTTAGCGTTAGGCTATGACTCTATTATATGTGTGGGTGCTATATTCCTTGCTGGTTCTATGGGTACAACTTTTTCTACAATCAACCCGTTCTCAGTTGTTATCGCCGCTAACGCTGCTGGTATTCAGTTCACTGAAGGTATCGTGTGGCGTATTGTAGGATTAATTGTTGCAGTAATTGTTGTTATTTTGTATTTACACTGGTATGCCACGAAAATTAAAAATAATCCAGAAGCTTCTTTTTCTTATGAAGATAGAGAAAAGTTTAATAAGCAATGGGCAATGGAAGTAAATGAACAAGCTGCAGGCGTATTTACACTGAAAAAGAAAATTATTTTAGTTCTTTTCGTAATTGCTTTCCCAATTATGGTTTGGGGTGTTATGGCAAAGGGATGGTGGTTCCCAACAATGGCTGCCGCATTCCTAACAATAAGTGTAATTATTATGGTATTGTCAATATTTGGCAAAGATAAATTAACTGAAACAGAATTGACTGATGCTTTTATTCATGGTTCATCAAGTCTTGTAGGCGTGTCTTTGATTATTGGTTTAGCTCGTGGTGTGAACTTGATTATGAATGAAGGTCTTATTTCTGACACGTTGCTACACTTTGCAACTACACTTGTAGATGGTATGCCAGCAGCTATATTCATACTAATCATGCTAGTTATTTTCTTCTTCCTTGGTTTTGTTGTTCCTTCATCATCAGGTTTGGCAGTTCTATCAATGCCTATTTTGGCTCCTTTGGCTGATACAGTGGGTATTCCACGTTGGATAATCGTTTGTGCATATCAATGGGGTCAATATGCTATGTTGTTCTTAGCACCTACAGGTTTAGTTATGGCAACGCTTCAAATGCTAGATATGAAATATCAGCATTGGTTGCGTTTCGTATGGCCAATGGTAGTATTTGTGCTAGGTTTTGGTAGCGTAATGCTTGTTGCTCAAGTGCTAGTGTATGGATCATAAAATTTTATTTTTGAACGCACATTGATACTTTCTATAAATATTTATATGAATATAGTTCTTAGATAAATATGAATAATAGTAAATATCCTGACAGTTATGTTAAGGAATAATATTTATATATTCTTGATAGATACTGTAAAATGTACGTTTATACACTGATGGGATATAAGGGTTGGCAGTGCAAATGTCGCTGTCAACCTAAAATTCTTCTTACTGTATTTATAATTTTTATAATATTTAGGGAATAATATGGTTACTTTTCTATTTTATTGGAGCTGGTTTATAGCTCTTTGTGCCATAATAAGTGCTGCAATTTCTTTATCCGCTTATTTATTATCGAGAAGGCTTTCTTATTTCCTAGAATCTATGCTGTTATTTGCATATTTTTTTGATTTAGCAATTGTTGCTCGCACAAGTTATTATATGGCAGGCGATAGGCTTCATTCATATGAATATTTTTATATAACTAATCCTCTTGAATCTATTTTTTGGGGTGCTGTGCTTGTTGCGTTAATGTGGGCAATATTTTTTAGTATTATTGAAGAATCTTTATATAAGATTATTATTCCAACTTTTATTTTTGTTATTTTGTCTTTGTTAGCTTTAAATATATCAAATAGTCAAATACGTGAATTTTGTTTTTTCACAGTTAGAAGTTTGATGATTTTATGTTTGATTATTGCAAGTACTTGGCGTTATGTGCGCACAGATTCTGTTATTGAAAAGATGAGACTAAAACGCAATCGTGCCATTTATTTTATAGCTTTTCTTTATATAATATTATCTGTTGCTTGGAACATATTCTTCATGTTTATTTTGCCGAGTATATCTTTTTCAGAAACTGATTTAGGTTTGCTTCCTGAACGTAATTTTGTTGAAAATTTATTTTTTGTGTGTTGGGGATTGCATTCTATACGTTTTGCTGTAAGAGTGTTGCGTGTGCATTTTGATATGCCACCTGAAAATGCTAATCATTTAGATGACTTGTTTATTGCAGAATGTATTGAACATTATTCGGTGACTTTTGGGCTTTCTAAGAGGGAACGTGAAGTTTTAGAATTTATTATGAAAGGTAAATCTAATTCACAGATTTCTAGTGAACTATTTTTGTCACAGTCGACTGTAAAAGTTCATGTACATAATATTTTGTCTAAAACTTCTTTGTCTTCTCGTGAAGAGCTAATAAAACATTTTTGGCATTTTATTTAGTTTTATATATTGTAAAATATGAATTATTTATATTATAAATAGATGAAATATAATCGTATTTTTAGTAATATTGATATCGTATTTTAATCTATTTTTAGGAGAATGTTGTGGCTGAAATTAATATTATAGTTGATGGTAACTCTTGCGTTGTTGATGAAAGCACAACAGGCACAACATTGTTTGCAAAAAATAAAAATATTGTGGCTTTGCGCATAAACAATGAGCTTAAAGATTTATCTTCTGTTTTGCACGATGGTGATGAAATTGAAGGAATTGATATTAATAGTCAAGATGGTTTGAATATTTTAAGGCATTCATGTGCGCATGTTTTGGCACAAGCTGTACAAGAGATAAATCCACAAGTTGATTTGGGAATCGGTCCTCCGATTGCTGACGGTTTTTATTATGATTTTGGAAATGTTGACTCTTTTACTCCAGAAGATTTAAAGGTAATAGAAAAACGCATGATGCGTATTGTTAAAGAAAATCAGATTTTTTCCAGGCGTGTAGTAACAGATGAACAGGCTCGTGAAGAATTAGCAGATCAGCCTTATAAATTAGAGCTTATAAATATTAAAGGTTCTCCTACTGATGAAGATAGTGCAAATGTTGAAGTTGGCGGTACAGAACTCACTATATATGACAATATTCGCAGAAATAATAACGAAGTAGCTTGGAAAGATTTATGTAGAGGACCACACTTACCTAATACAAAACTTATAGGTAACGGTTTTTCTTTAATGCGCGTTGCTGCTGCTTATTGGCGTGGAAGCGAAAAAAATCCACAGTTGCAAAGAATTTACGGCACTGCTTGGCCTACAAAAGATGAATTAGTTCAATATAAGACTCGTATTGAGCAGGCACGTTTGCGTGATCATCGCAGGCTTGGAACTGAACTCGATCTTTTCTCTTTCCCTGATGAAATAGGATCAGGCTTACCTGTTTTTCACCCTAAAGGTGGATGTGTGCGTATGGCTATGGAAGAATATTCTAGAAAGCGTCATATTGAAGAAGGCTATGAATTTGTTTACACTCCTCATATTACTAAAGGTGATTTGTTTGAAACTTCTGGTCACTTGCAATGGTATAAAGAGGGAATGTATCCAAGCATGCATATGGATGAAGAATTGCATGAAGATGGAACTATCAAAAAAGCAGGTCAAGATTACTATCTAAAACCTATGAATTGTCCTATGCACAATCTCATTTTTCGTTCTAGAACTCGTTCTTATAGAGAATTGCCTTTGCGATTGTTTGAATTTGGAACTGTTTATAGAAATGAAAAATCTGGTGTAATACATGGATTGACAAGAGCTAGAGGATTTACTCAAGACGACTCTCATATTTATTGTACACGTGAACAAATGCGTGATGAGATTACAAGACTTTTAGAGTTCGTATTAGGTTTGCTAAAAGATTATGGTTTGAATGATTTTTATCTAGAGCTTTCAACTAAAGATCCTGAAAAATTTGTTGGTAGTGACGCAATTTGGGAAGAAGCAACAAGTACATTGGAAGAAGTTGCAAAAGCTTCTGGTCTTGAATTAGTTCCTGATCCTTGTGGTGCCGCATTTTATGGTCCAAAGATTTCTGTTCAAGCTCGTGATGCTATTGGTCGTACGTGGCAGATGTCTACTATTCAGTTAGATTTCAATTTGCCTGAACGTTTTGATTTGGAATATGTAGATAAAGATGGTCAGCGTAAACGTCCAGTTATGATACACAGAGCTCTTTTTGGTTCAATTGAGCGTTTCTTTGGTGTTCTTACAGAACATTATGCTGGTGCTTTCCCAGCATGGTTAGCTCCAGTTCAAGTGCGTTGTATACCAGTTGCAGATACTTTTGCAGATCATTTGTACAAAGTTGCCGACAAACTTAAAAAGCGTGGTATTCGCGTTGAAGTGGATGAAAGTGATGATCGTTTTGGTAAAAAGATTCGCAATGCATCCAAAGACAAGATTCCTTTTGTTTTGATTGCTGGACAGCAAGATGTTGAATCTGAAGCAGTGTCATTTAGATATCGTGATGGGTCACAGGAAAATCAAGTTCCTGTTGAATCCGCAATAGAAAAAATTGTACGAGTCGTGCAAAATCATGAAGACACAAATGTAAAATAGTTTTAGGTAGTGATGAGAAAATGAACATCGAAGATTCCAGTGAATTTGTTGGAGTACCTGATGGCTCTGATAGACTTTGGACACCTCATCGCATGGTTTATATAGGTGGTGAAAATAAGCCTAAAGATAAGGAAAAGAAGTCTTGTCCATTTTGTTCTATAACTAAAAAATCTGATGAAGAAGGATTAATAGTTTATAGAGGAAAATACTGTTTCGTAGTTATGAATTTATATCCTTATAATTCAGGACATGTACTAGTTGTGCCATATCGTCATATTCCTGACTACACTGATTTGACTGCTGAAGAAAGAATTGAATTTGGTGAAATAACTGCTAAATCAATGCGTGTTATTAGGAAAGCAAGTGCTCCTGCAGGTTTTAATTTAGGAATGAATCAAGGAGATGTTGCTGGTGCTGGAATTGCAGCTCATTTGCATCAACATATAGTTCCACGTTGGTTCGGAGATGCTAATTTCTTTCCAATTATTGCCAAAACTAAAGCTGTGCCACAACTTTTAGGGCAAACACGTGAATTATTTGCTAAAACATGGAATGAAATCGACTAGGCTAAATTTTATTAGCTTAATTTATATTTTATGTGTATATCTTGTAAGTTGTTTAAAATATGAATTGAAAGTTGGACGAATAAAATTATGTTAGGAAATCATGGTAGAAAAATAACTGATTTTATTTTCAAACCTATAGTTAATATTTTATTTGTTAAAAAAATAAATCCTAATTATGTAACTTTTTTCGGCTCGATTTTAGCATGGCTTATTGCAATAATATTTTTTCCATTAGGTTTGGCTTGGCAAGGTTGTATATTGCTTGGGATCGTATTATTTTCTGATTCTATTGATGGGCAACTTGCTAGAAAAATGGGTGTGAACAGTTCTTATGGCGCAGTACTTGATTCAGTGCTTGATAGAATTACTGATGGAATAGTATTTAGCTCTATCGCGATCTATTGTGTATATTATATGAGCGGTTGGATACGTGTTTTATGTTTAGTATCAACTCTAATAGTTATGATTATGGGATTTACTATTTCATATGTTAGAGCTAGAGGTGCTGATTTTAAAGTTGAACCTAAAGTAGGTCTTGCTGAACGTACGGATAGGTTGATTGTGTCTTTAGTATCTTTAGGATTTACTGATATAAATTTGGGAGATTGGATTTTTCCGACTTTCCAAACTTTACTAGCTGTAGCATGTATTTTTACTGTTTGTCAGCGTATGCAATATATTAGAAAAGAATTACAAAAATTTGAATAAAAATTATAAAGTGGTTTTAGCTGTTAAAATAATATGTGAAAATAAAGTAAAAAATATGTAAAATAATTTATAAAGTCTAGTAGAATATAGAATAGTATTTATTTACTTTATGCATTTTTTCTTTTACATAAAGTAGTAAGTATGAGATTTGATAAAAAATTAAGGGGAGAGCTGTGAGTGAAAATGGTACAGTAGTTGCAACTACACGAGTGAAACGTTCAATGGCTGATATGCTAAAAGGTGGCGTAATAATGGATGTTGTCACTCCTGAACAAGCTAAAATAGCTGAAGATGCAGGTGCAGTTGCAGTTATGGCTCTCGAGCGTGTCCCTGCGGATATTCGTGCGCAAGGCGGAGTAGCTCGTATGAGTGATCCTGATCTAATTGATGGTATTATTTCTGCAGTAAATATACCTGTTATGGCTAAAGCTCGTATTGGCCATTTTGTAGAAGCACAAGTTTTACAATCTTTGGGTGTTGACTATATAGATGAATCTGAAGTGTTGACTCCTGCAGATTATGAAAATCATATTGATAAGTGGGCATTCGATGTGCCTTTCGTGTGTGGCGCAACTTGTTTGGGTGAAGCTTTAAGACGTATAACTGAAGGTGCCGCTATGATTCGTTCAAAAGGTGAAGCGGGAACTGGTGATGTGTCAAATGCTACTACTCATATGCGTAGTATTCGTAAAGAAATTCGTGCTTTGCAAAGTTTACCTGAAGATGAACTTTATGTAGCAGCGAAAAATTTGCAAGCTCCTTATGAGTTGGTCGCTGAAGTTGCTCGAACAGGAAAATTGCCTGTTGTGTTGTTTACTGCTGGTGGTATTGCTACACCTGCTGATGCTGCTATGATGATGCAACTTGGTGCTGAGGGCGTATTTGTAGGTTCAGGTATTTTCAAGTCAGGAAATCCTTCTCAACGTGCAAAAGCTATAGTTAAAGCTACAACATTTTATAATGATCCAAATGTTATCGCTGATGTTTCGCGTGGTTTGGGTGAAGCTATGGTTGGAATTAATGTTGATGAAATACCAGTGCCACATCGTTTAGCACAACGCGGTTGGTAACGTGAAATCGTGCAGTTTTCCATGTAGAACGGCAGGAAGGATTATTCCTATTACTCCTAATAGGCAAGTGCTTTTGATAAAAGGACATGATAGGGATAATCCTGAATACGCTTGGTGGTTCACTGTGGGCGGTGGAAAAGAAAATAATGAGAATATTGTTGATTGTGCTGTACGTGAACTTTTTGAAGAAACTGGTATAAAAATAAATGAAGATAAGCTTTATGCGCCTCTAATTATAAGAGATGGAAAATTTGAGTTTACAAATAAAACAGTTTATCAGAAAGAATATATCTATTTAGCTTTGCTTCATGAAAAAGTTGTTGCAACAAATATTAATTTTACTGAGAATGAGAAAAAGCTGATTGACAAAGTTTGTTGGTGGGATATAGATGAACTTGTAGAGATAAGTAATAAAAATTGTAAATTCAACATTTACCCGCGTGCTTTACCTGGAATTTTGCAGAGGATATTTGATGAATACCCGTTAAATTTAGATGAGAATATGCATGCTTTAGGTACTTGGCATATAAATGAATTTACTAATGAAATTAAATATACTGGTATAAATAATTTTATTGTATGATTGATTGCATATTTGAAAAAATATAATTTTTATAAAACTTGTGTTGTACAATAGTATAGATTTTAAAAGTATTGCTAGGGGATAATTTGGACAAATACGAATTACTCAATTCTATAAATAGTCCACAAGATTTAAGAAAAATTTCAAATAGTAAATTAGAGCAGTTGTGTGAAGAAATCCGCTCTTTTTTAGTAGAAAATGTTTCTAAAACTGGTGGCCATCTGGGGCCTAATTTAGGTGTTGTAGAATTGACTGTTGCTTTACATAAAATTTTTGACACGCCTTGCGATAAAATTGTTTTTGATACAGGACATCAAGCATATGTGCATAAAATTTTAACTGGTAGGAAAGATTTTACTACTTTACGTAAAAAAAATGGATTGTCTGGTTATCCTTCTCGTGCAGAGTCTCCAAGTTTTGATATTGTTGAAAATTCTCATGCTTCCACAGCTTTAGCATGGGCAGATGGAATCTCTAGAGGGCAAATACTATCAGATGATTATTCTAATGTTATTGCAGTCATAGGTGATGGTGCTCTCACAGGTGGTTTGGCTTGGGAAGCAATTAACAATATTAGTGAATATAAAGATCGTAGATTGATTATAGTTATCAATGATAATGGTAGATCTTATGCTCCTACAATTGGAGGGCTTGCGAAATATTTTAATCATTTGCGCACTAATGTAAAGTATGAATCGTTTAAAAAAGATTTAAAAAAATCACTGTCCACTGTTGGTAAAGTTGGTAGTTTCTTATACGAATTGTTGCATGGAATTAAAGAAGGCGTAAAAGATATTGTTACCCCTAATGTGATTTTTGAAAATTTAGGAATAAAATATGTTGGACCTGTTGATGGTCACAATATTAGTCAACTCTGTGAAGTTTTTCAAAGGGTTTCATGTTTAAATAAACCTGTTATTGTACATGTTATTACTCAAAAAGGCAGGGGATATTCACCAGCTGAAAATGATATACATGATTGCTTTCACGCTGTTGGTAAAATACATCCTGAAACAGGTTTACCAATTGTGCCTTCAAGATTTGGGTGGACTTCAGTTTTCGCTGATGAAGTTGTAAAAATAGGGCGTGAGAATAAAAATGTTGTAGCTATAACTGCGGCAATGCTTGAGCCTGTGGGATTAAAAAATTTTGCCGCAGAATTTCCTGATCGCATTTTTGATGTTGGTATTGCTGAAGGATTTGGTGCCACTTTTGCTGCTGGTTTATCTTTTAGCGGTAAGCATCCAATTTTTGCTTTATATTCTACTTTTTTGAATAGAGCTTTCGATCAAGTGCTTTTTGATGTAGCTTTACATAATGAAAGTGTTACTTTTGTTTTAGATCGTGCAGGGGTAACTGGCACGGATGGTGCGAGCCATAATGGAATGTGGGATATGGCTTTGTTTTCTATTGTGCCTGGTATGCACATTTGTGTGCCACGTGATGAGAATACTTTGCGTGCTGGTTTACGTGAAGCTGTAGATATGAATGCAGTTACACTTGTGCGTTATCCTAAAGGTAGTTTGGGTGCTGATATTGTCTGTGTGGAAAAATTCAAAAATATTGATGTTTTATATGAAAATTGTACTGTGGACTTTTTTGTTCATAAGGATCATAATGTTGATTTTTCTGCGAATAGACAAGCTTCACTAAATGTTATGTCGGAACAGTTTGTTAAACGCAATTTGTTGATTATCGGTGTTGGTGCATTGGTTTCTGAAAGCATTAAGCTAGCTGAAAAAATTGCTTCTAATTATTCTGATTTAAATATTTTGGTTTGTGATCCTCATTGGGTTTTGCCTATTTCGTCTGATTTGATAGATTTATCTTGTGCTAGTGATTTTATTGTAACGTTGGAAGATGGGCTTGTATCTGGGGGAGTTGGTTCTTGTTTGCGTGAAATGTTAGTGAAAGATAATATTTTCGTTCCAGTTAAAACGTATGGTATTCCTGATGTTTTTTTGCAACATGCTACTCGTGATGAAATTATGGAAAGTATAGGGCTTACTGCTGATAAAATTTTTGATGATTTGAAAAAAGTGCTTTAATCTTTCATATTATGATTATTCTGTTCTTTTAATGCTAACTATTTTAATTGTGTTTTAACTGATAATTACATTATTTTATTTGAACTTTTCTTGTAAGTATTGGCTTAATAAAGTTTTTTGCCATTTCAGAAGTGAACACATTTGCAAAGCGTTATTTATTTGTGTTGCTGTAGGATGTTTTGGTAAATTCCATGCTAAAATGTGTCTGTCTTTAGATGTTATGAGTGTTTCTATACGTAGGTTTTTTTCTTTAGCAAGTTGTTCACATATTGTTTTTATTTTTTGTAGTTGTTCATGTATATCAGGATAGTTTTTTTTCCAAGAAGTATTTGGAAATGGAGCATTATTTTCTTTTCGTGTAAATTTAACAAGTTTTTCTTCTGGGCAAGAATATGCACGAGCTATTGCACCCCACCATTTGTTTTTGTGTGCTCTTGTTTTTTTACCTTTGAAAAGAGACAATTTCATCATTTCTTCGCGTGAATGTGGCATGATTTTTGCTGCTTGTGTGAGAGCTTTGTTTTTTAATAGCATTGTAGGCGCGATATCTAGTTTTTTACCTAAGCTTTCGCGAGTAATATATAATTGGTGTACGATTTCTAGTTGTCTACGGTTTTTGAGTGTTAGGCATCCAGGTATATAGTGAAAAATGTGTTGTAAAGTATTTTTTTCTATTTGTCTTTGTAAATATTTTTCATATGTTGTCTGTAAACAGTGTGTAAATTCTTCTTCTGCGTATTTTATTTTTTCTGTTTGTATGAGTTCTTGTATGAGTTTATTTTTTAGTTCTATGAGGTATTCTACATCTAATGCTGCATATGCGATCCATTTTTTAGGGATAGGACGTACTGACCAGTCGTCATTTGAGTGTAATTTTTCCAGTTTTACATTTAATTTTTCTTCTACCATTGATCCGAGGGATACTTTATTGTAATTCAATAAGCGTGCAGCTTTTTCTGTATCGAATATTTTTGTTGGTATTATACCTGTTTTTGTAAGGCAAGGTAGATCTTGATCTGCGGCATGTAGGATACATTCTGTGTCTTTTATGATTTCATTTATTTCTTTTAAATCTGGAAAAACAATGGGGTCTATAATGAAAATCTGGTTTTGTCTTTTTAGTTGCACAAGGTAAGCTTTGTCTCCATCATATCTGATTCCGCTTGCTCTTTCTGTATCTATCGCTACTTCGCCTTTGAGAGTAGGTAACATTTGTAACATATCTAGCATTGCTTTTGAATTGTCAACTAATGTAACATGTGATATAGGATTTGTGATTAATTTTATTTTCTTATTTTGTTTTGATCGAGTTTCCACTTTATTAATTTCTGTTGTATTCATTGGTATATCATAGTTTTACTCATATTTTAAAACGTTTCTATTCTACAATATTTAATATATTATTTTAACGATTGCTGTATGTTTTGAATAAAAATTTCATGTTAGGTATTTGTGTTATAAAAAATTTTAAAGAGCTTTTTATCTCTATTCTTGTTTCTTTTTGTGTATGGAATTATATGGAATTTAGTTTATTATTTATTTGATGTGACAGATTTTTGTGTAGTTGGATTGAATTTATTATTTGGTTGAATTTTTTAGTTTTATAATTTTCGTTTAAAATTTGTAATTTTATATTTACTATTGATTGAAAACTATTATATATCAAATATTTTGTATTTGTTTTTAAAAAATGGAGCGGATGACGGGACTCGAACCCGCGACCCTCACCTTGGCAAGGTGATGCTCTACCAACTGAGCCACATCCGCATGTAATGAATATGAAATATATTCACAGAACACCTAGTATACAGTGTGTTTTTATTTTCATCAAGGTCTTATATGTAATGTTTGTATTTAATATTGCTAGTTTATGAATAATTATATTTTAGGATTTTAAAATAATTTTTATAATTAGTTATATTTTTATATATTATATATGCGTTTATAGTTATGTTTATTATTAATATTTATGGGGTAGACATGTTTTTATGCCTACCCCTTTTTGTTTTTGACTAATGGATAATATCAGTCAAATTTGCAAACTATTGATGTATTGTTATTTTTCATCTTTGTCTTTTCTGCGTTTGCGTCCTAATGCTAATAGTACACCACCTGTTATTGCTGTTAAGATACTTGCTATACCTGTATTTGTATCTGTACCTGTATTTGTCAAATAACCTTTAGTGTCAATCTTTGCAGTCTTTATAGGTAACTTTTCTATTATGCTATCTAACGGTAATGTACTAGTTGAGCCATCTGGGTATGTTACAGTTACAATACCATGATTTGTATCAATTGTAATATTGTCTTTTGTTATACCTTTGTCTTTGTTTGCGTCAATAATTGACTGTTTAATTTTGTCAATTTCAGATGGCGTTAGTTTACTAGGATTTACAACACCAATTTTACCTTTATCATTCGGTGTAACTGCAGGGTTACTTTCAGCATTAGTTTTTGGTCTGACTACATTATCGAGTGGAATAACAGTTGTGGAACCATCTTTATGACGTACATTGATGATACCTTTTGTTTTGTCTACAGTAACGTCGTCTTTACTAATACCTTTGTCTTTGTTAGCTTGTGATACTACTTCTTTAATCTTGTCGATTTCTTTATCATTTGGATTCATAGTATCATCAACTGGTACTTTGTTTTCAGATTTTGGTGCAACTGCAGGGTTACTTTCAGCCTGTGTTTTGGCGCGTACAACGTCAT
Organism: uncultured Actinomyces sp.; assembly: GCA_946998115.1. GTDB lineage: Bacteria > Actinomycetota > Actinomycetes > Actinomycetales > Actinomycetaceae > ZJ293. The sequence continues at coordinate 16,478 of CAMPYB010000021.1, forward strand.
TTAGTTGAATAATTTTTGCAGAGTTGTCATCGAATGTGACTTTTAGTTTATTTGTGCCATTTTCATTTACGATTTCAACGCTACTGATACCTAGTTGCGGATAGTTTTCAACTAAAGTTTCTTTTACTTTCGTTAACTCATCTGCTGTTGGTGCAGTAGTATTATCAACACCGACTTTCTTATCGTCAGGCAATGCCAATGTAGATGTTTTTTCAGCTGTTGTTTTTTCTACTAGCACCTTTTCAGGTGTAAAAGTATTAGTTGAATTATCAGACGGGTATGTGACTGTTACTATACCTGTTGTTTTATCAACTGTTACCATATTTTCAGTAACTTTACCTTGATTTGTTTGTGCAACTAGTTGCTTGATTTCATTAACTTCTGAGTCAGTTAATGCATTCGGATTATTGACTTTCACGCGCGCATTTGTTTGCGGAGCAACTAATGGATTATTTTCAGCTTGAGTCTTATTGCGTGCAACATCTGTGAGCTTGAGTGTTGTCTTACTATTATCACCAAATGTTACAACGACTTGTTTTTGAGCCATATCAAAGCTAATCATTGCTTCCGTTATATTCTTGTCACGGTTTGCTTCAGCAACAGCTTTCTTTATCAATGCTTGTTCGTCAGCTGTTGGTGTGTCTACATTTACAACAGGAACTTTTACGCTTGGTGCAACTATTCCATTCTTTTCAGCTTCGGTTTTTGCGCGTACAACTTTATTTAGTTCTATAGTTTTTACGCTACCATCTGAGAAAGTGACTTTCACAACTTTAGGTGTGAGTGTTGTGTCAACACTAACCATATTTTCTGTAATATTTAAAGTTGTGTTTGCCGCAGCAATTGATTTTTGGATTTGGCCAAT
>CAMPYB010000022.1 GCA_946998115.1 uncultured Actinomyces sp.
GCTAGTTTGATTTCTCTCGTTGGAGGTGGACGAAATATAAAACCTGGAGCAATATCTTTAGCTCATAAGGGTGTGCTTTTTCTTGATGAAGCATGTGAATTTTCTTCAAAAACTTTAGATAGCTTGCGGCAGCCTTTAGAAGACAAAATGATAACAATTGATAGAGCTAATGCTACTGCTATTTATCCAGCAAATTTTCAATTAATATTAGCAACTAATCCTTGTCAATGTGGATATTATGGTTCAAAAAAGCATGTGTGTAAATGTAGTGCTTATCAAGTTAATCGTTATATTTCTAAAATTTCTGGTCCTCTTCTCGATAGAATAGATATTCAATTCAGAGTAGAGACAGATTTAAGTAAAGTGTTATTTACTGAAAATACTGAAGGCTCAGAAGTAGTTTTGCAAAGAGTAATAGAAGCTAGAAATAGAATAAAAACTAAATTTTCTGATTTAAATATTTCTTGTGTTTCACAGTTAGAAAGTAAATATTTATATTCAAATATTAGCAAGATAAAAAAAGATGTTTATTCGATTGTTGAAAAACAAATTAATATGGGAAAAATCTCGATGAGAGGAGCAGATAAGACTTTACGCTTAGCTATCACAATAGCAAGTTTAGATAAAACGGATATAGTGAATTCCGATCATATAATGCAAGCTCTTGCGCTTAGGATGAGTATTGATAAATAGAAAGAGGTGTAAATTGTATTCGCAAAAAGAAATAATGTGGATTCAGCTTTCTGTTTGCAACAGTTTTACTACATTACCATATGTTCAGTTTTTAATTCAAAAGTGTGGTATAGAGCATACTTTGGATATTATAAAAAATTTTACTGGAATAAAAGACATACCTTCGCATGTAATTGATAGTTTCCCTAATAAAAATGTTAGAAAAATTAATTGGGAAAAAAATATAACATATTGTAGAGATATGAGTAAAATTAAAAATTTTGAAAAAATTTTGGATAATTCGCAAAAAATTAAAGTAAAAATAATCACTCCTGAACACAAATTTTGGCCTCAAAAAATAAATTTTTTAAATCTTGAAAAGCCTTTAGCAATTTGGGCTATTGGAGAAAATCTTCAAATGCTTAATGCTGAAAATTGTGTTTCTATAGTTGGTTCTAGAAAATGTTCTAATTATGGTAAGAATATTGCTATTGATTTAGGATATGAACTTTCTATGGTAGGTGTGACAGTAATTTCTGGTGGAGCTATTGGGATAGATTCTTATTCTCATATTGGTGCGATAAATGGTGGTGGTAATACGATAAGTGTATTAGCTGGGGGACTAGACAAAATGTATCCTGCGACTAATATATCATTGTTTAATAGTATTTTAGAGAAAGGAATAATTATTAGTGAAAACCCTATTGGGACAAGGCCTGCTAAGTGGAAATTTTTAGAAAGAAATAGATTAATTGCGGCTTTAAGTGATATTACTGTTTTAGTTGAAGCTCCAGAAAAATCAGGTTCGTTGAATACTGCTAATTATGCTGTTGAATATGGTAAAACTGTGGGAGTAGTTCCTGGAAATATTGATTCAAGTTTTTCAAATGGAACGAATTTTCTATTAAAACAGGGTGCTTATCCTATTTGTTCAAAAAATGATGTTTTGGAATTATTGCCATCATATACTGGTGAACTTTTTTCTTTTGAAAACAATGATACTTTAGATTTAATGTGTGAAAAAAGAATAATTTCTTCTTTATATAAGACTAGAGTAAAGACTTTGGAAGAATTATTTTTAGAATGTGAATTAGATATAAAACAGATAATAAAGACTTTAGGATTTTTGGAAATGAAAGGTATATGTGTTAAAAAAGAAAATGGGTGGGTTTTAGCCTAAAAATTTTATGAATTATATTCAAAACTTATATTAGAACAATAAAAATTTAATCTATATAATTAAAATGTTTGTGGGGAAGTTTATTTAATTAGAAATATGAAATAATTTATGTATGAAATATTTATTGTGTAGATAAATAGTAACTTAAATTTTCACTAGTTGTAGGTTGTATTATGGAAGAAAAAATTTATGATATTGTAAATGAATATTGTATTTATTTATCTAAAATTGAAAATTTAAGTTTTAATACAACAAAATCTTATATTAGTGATATAAATATATTATTAAAATTTTTGAATATAGATTTTGCATGGCAATTAGATACGATTACCATATTTGATATACGAAAATATTTAGCCAATATTTCAAATAATACTAATAAGTCTTCTATTGCTAGAAAAAATATTGCTATAAAAAAATTTGCACATTGGCTTTATAAAAATAAATATATTAAAAATGATTTTGCTTTAAAAATTAATACTATAAAATACAAAAATAAATTACCAGAAGTATTAAGAGAAGATGAAATAATCACAATATTAAATAAACTTAGAGATGATTTTTTATATATGAAAATAAATGATGAAATACAAGATAAAAATTATATAAAATTAGGTATTTCATGGGTAATTTTTGAAATATTATATGCTAGTGCAATAAGAATAGATGAATTAGTGAAGCTTAATATAAGTGATATAAATTTTGAAAATAATACATTATCAATATTAGGTAAAGGTAATAAAAATAGAATAGTTCCTATGAATAATGTTTGTGTTGAAGCTATAAAATTTTATATAAAAAGTGTGCGAAATCTATGCATAAAGAAAAATGAAAATAATATTTTTGATGATAATGCTTTAGTTTTAGGCGTTAGAGGAAAAAGAATTAATGCAAGAGTAGTAAGACAAATAGTAAATGATATTACATCAAAGTATGCTCAAAAAACTGTTTCTCCACATTCAATACGACATAGTGTTGCTACACATATGTTATCGGATGGCGCCGATTTGCGCATAATTCAACAATTACTTGGACATTCTAGTTTGAATACTACACAAAGGTATACTCATGTTGACGCTAAAAGGCTTAAAAAAGCATATAAGCAAGCACATCCTAGAGCTTAATTACCATTTTATTATTGGCAATAATATTATTTTTTGAAATAAGAAAATTTTAGGATCTAAATATGTGTCTTTATTTAGAATTACTCCAAAATGTAATGCTTTCATTTTCATATTTGAAAAATTGATACTGCCAATTATTTCACCTTTTAAAACTTTATCTCCTTTTTTATATAGGCTTGTAGCACCTACATATGTTGTTCTTATGTTATTTATATGTTTTATTGATATAATATTTTTTCCATCAATTTTACCGCTGTAAAATATTTCACCATCATATGGACAATAAACGTTTTCTCCATCTTTCATAGATAAATCAATGCCTCTATTTCCAGCAGAATATTTAGGTAGATTTTTATCAAAATCATCAACTATTTTACAATGATTTATGCAAGGCCAGTTGAAATGCATTCCGAAATTTGTTTCACTGCTATTAGCAATTTTGAGGAAAGAATAATAAGTTGATAAAAATAATATAAATAAAAATAAAATAATTTTTTGTAAAATATTTATTTTAGTTTTATTGATAATATTTATGATGTAATTTTTGTGTTTATAAAACATATATACTCCTATATATAAAAATATTTCAATATAGCATGGAAAGAGATTATTAATTATGAGTTTGTCATTAAAAAATATTAAAAAAATTTATAATAATTAAAATGTGGATAACTTATTAATAATATCCATAGATATATTTTTATTTTATAAACAAGAAGTAAAAATAATATATAAATATACGGCTCAATAATATATATATTATCAAGCCGTATATTAATCAAATATTTATTTTGAATACTTATGCTAGTCAAGATTTTTTAATGCTTGTTCAAGCCATGATTGCTTCGATTCAAGTTCAGCAACAAGTTTATTAACTTTTTGTTCATTTCCAAGTTTCTTAGCTGTTTCAATTTGTTCTTCAAGATCTTTAATAGATGACTGCAATAATGTTGCTAAGCCTTGTGCTCTAATTTTTGTTTCAGGATTAGATTGTTGCCATTGATCTTGTTCCGCATGTCGTATGCTTTCTTCAACAGTTTTAATGCGAGAGTTTACTTTTTTCATATCAGCACGTGGCACGCGACCTATAGTATCCCACTTTTCCATTATTTCGCGGAATGCTAGTTTAGCAGAATTTACATCTGTGACAGGTAGTAATGCTTCAGCTTGTTGAAGAAGTTCTTCTTTTAACTCTAAGTTCTTCTGGTATTCTTCGTTCAATATATTATTTTGTTCAGTTTTATTATCGAAGAATGCAGTTTGTGCAGCTTTAAAACGTTCCCAAAGTTCATCATCTACCTTACGATTAGCTTTTGGTGCTTTCTTCCATTCATCCATCAAATCACGAAAAGCAGTCGTAGTTTTTCCCCAGTCTGTAGATGATGACAACTCTTCAGCTTTAGCTACTAACTTTTCTTTAATTTGCTTTCCTTCAGCTTGGGAATGATCTAGTTGCGCAAAATATTGACGACGCTGACGATCAAAACTTGTGCGAGCTTGAGAAAAACGTTTCCATAATACATTTTCAGTTTTACGATCTAAACGTGGACCTCTACGCTGTGATTGTTTCCACTCTTCTAATAAGTCACGTAACACTTGACCGGACTGCTTCCAAGTATTGAGCTCACGACATTTTTGAGCTATTTCTTCAGCACGTTCTACAATAGAGTTACGTAACTGTAATGCTTTTTCTCTTTGTGCTATTTTTTTGGCTTTTAATTCTTCTTTTCTTGCTTCTACTTTGATTTTTAATGCTTCAACATTTTTAATTAGAAGATTTATATCGCCAATAATAGAAGGATTTTCGAGCATTTTTTCAATGCTTTCCATAGGTGCTTCAAGGTCGCGTAAATTCAAATTAGCTATACGTGATGAAAAAATATCTATATGTGTTTTTAAATCTAGATAACGTCGAATATATAGTTCAAAAGGACGCTCCGGAATTTCTGTTGGGAATTGACCTATTAAACGTTTCTCATCACCCTGGTGAACATATACATTTCCATCCTCATCAATGGAACCAAATTTAGAATGTTCATTATACTCATCATCAGTTATTGATGTTCCCACAGTTGATACTGAAACATTTTCTGTTTTCAATTCATCTGACATAAAAAACTCCTCCAGAGCTAAAGACGGGGTATAAACACCGTACGCAAGTTACTTTACATTTTCATACATTGAGGGAATAACCCAAATTCCATTCTATAGCTTAAATGCATAAAATAGTATTAAAAACAACTAAAAGTAAAATATAATGGCATTAAATATTTAAAACACTGTAACATATATATTATGAATGGATACATAAGCCAAAAAGATATACAAGAAATACGCAGTAGAATAAAAATAGAAGATATAGTGTCTGAATATGTTACTTTGCGTACTTGCGGTATGGGTACTTTAAAAGGTTTATGTCCTTTTCATGATGAAAAAACACCTTCTTTTCATGTCCGGACACATTTGGGGCTTTGGCATTGTTTTGGATGCTCAAAAGGCGGTGACGTAATAAGTTTTGTACAAGAAATAAATCAAATGACTTTTACTCAGTCTGTAGAATATTTAGCGAGTAAAATAGGCTATACAATAACTTATGAAAATACAAAAAAATATAAAGATAATAATGATGCGAACATACGTAAAAGAATAATTGAAATTAATATAATAGCAAATGAAATATATAAAAAAAATTTATTGACTAAACAAGCATTGGGAGCACGGAAATTTCTTTTTAATAAAGGTTTTAGCCAACAAGATTGTTCTGAATTTGATTTGGGGTATGCGCTTGATAGATGGGATCAAATTACTTCAATTTTGATGCGTAAAGGGTATACGATAGAAGAATTATTAGCTAGTGGTATAGCTTCTAAATCTTCAAATTCTCGTATTTATGATCGTTTTAGAAATAGAGTCATCTGGCCAATTAAAGATATAGTGGGGCAAGTTATAGGTTTCGGGGCGAGAAAACTAGATGAAAAAAATGAAAATTCGCCTAAATATCTAAACACTCCTGAAACTGTGGTTTATAAAAAAAATCAGGTTTTATACGGTTTAAATTTGGCTAAAAAAGAAATTGTTTCCAAAAAACAAGTTATTGTTGTTGAAGGTTATACTGATGTTATGGCATCACATTTGGCTGGAATAAAAAATGTAGTTGCAACTTGTGGAACGGCTTTTGGTAGTGAACATACAAAAATTTTAAAAAGACTTTTGGGTGATGGAATTGACACAACGACCAGTATAGCAATGGGCAGTGGTAAAACTTATGGTGGAGAGGTAATTTTTACTTTTGACAGTGACAATGCTGGAATGAAAGCTGCTCTTCGAGCTTTTAAGGAAAATCAAAATTTTGTTGCTCAAACTTTCATAGCTTTAGATTCTAAAGGAATGGATCCTTGTGACATAAGGCTTTATAGAGGTGATGAGGCTTTACGTGAAATAATTAACAATCGTGTTCCACTGGTTGAATTTGTAATAAAATCAGCAATAAAAGATTTAGATTTAACTATTCCAGAAGGCAGAACTCAAGCTCAAAAAATTGTTTTACCAATCATAATGCAAATTAAAGATAATATGTTGAGAAGCGAGTATATACGTGCAGTATCAGGTTGGATAGGAACAGATATAACTGCATTGGTGCAAAAAAATAATTCTGATGCTTATAAAGCATCAAAAAATAGAATAAATAATTCCAATGCGCAAGATAGGTATTCTAAAGAAGATATTGATGAGATTAATGAAAAGAAATTACTTCAACTACTACTACAAATACCTCAATATGTTAATCCTGAGAATATAAATAAAATAACTGTTGATTGTTTTAAAAATCCTATATATAAGGAAATTTTTATGATTATTAACAATATTGGAGGCTTTAGTTTATACGAAAAAATAGTGAAAGAGGAAAAAGAAAAATCTGTTGATTACATAAATATTTCGTCTCAAAAATGGGCTGATACAATTATTGAAAATGCTAGTGAAAATGTAAAAAATAATGTTTATGAATTATTGATAGATAATATTCCTCAGGATAAAAAAGAATGTTTAGAAAAATATTGCTCAGATAATATAAAATTTATATATGGCAGATATTTGAAAGAGCAAACAAATATATTGCATGCCAAATTAAATCGTATAAAAAATAGTAGTGACGATGAATTTACAAAAGTTTTCAAAAAACTTATAAATGTAGAAAATGAAATCAAAAAACTCGGTTTTTAAAAACGCAATACACATTATATTCACTTAAATATTTATTGTTTAGAATAATCTGTGTATAAATAATTAGTAAAACGAGATTTCGTTTTTTCTGCAGATTATTTTATGAAAATTTACTTGAAATTTTTACACATTCTTCTGAGGAAGGGCCTCTACCAGACGGAAATATTGCTTCACGATAATAGCATAATTCAGTTATAGATTCGCGAATATCTGCTAAAGCTCTATGATTTCCTTCCTTTAAAGGTATGTGATAATACACACGTGGAAACCATCTTTTTGCCAATTCTTTTATTGTAGATACGTCTACAATTCTATAATGTAAATAGTCTATTAGCTCGGGCATTTGTTTTACTAAGAACATTTTGTCAGTTGCAATAGAGTTACCTGATAATAATGCTTTTTTAGGCTCTGGAACAAATTTTTTTACGTAATCGAGAATTACTTTTTCTGCATCACGAATTTTAATTCCAGTACTTAATTCATTTATTAATCCAGAGTTTGTGTGCATCTCAGTTACAAAATCATTCATATTATGTAGTGCCTTTTCGCCGGGATTAATCACTACGCTTATTCCGGGATCTAAAATGTTTAAATCAGAATCAGTAATAATTACTGCCACTTCAATTAATTCATCAACTTCAATGTTTAGACCAGTCATTTCGCAATCTATCCAAACTAAAGGATTTTTATTGGACGCATGCTTTAGTGCTTTTTCTTCTGAAACATGAATATTTGTCTCATTCGTGTTTAAACTATCAGTCACAGCTATAATCACTCGGCTTTCAAATTAATAATTAAATTATCTAATAAATATTATATGTAAATATAGAAATTTTTTAGTATAAAGTTTTAGAAATTTTTGAAAATATGAAATTAATATTATAAAGAAATAATTAACATGAAGAATTCAAATTTATGATATAGAATTATTAAAATAATTACAATGAAAATATAAAGGATACATTATGGTAACTCGAGAAGAAATATTACAGGCTGTTAAGAAACTTGATGGAATAGTGGAAAATACACCAATTAAAAAAAGTATTAGGTTAAGTGAAAAATATAACTGTAATATTTACTTCAAACGAGAAGATATTCAAAAATGTCGTTCTTTTAAAGTTCGAGGTGCATACAACGCTGTATCACAATTAAACGATGAAGAAAAAAAAGCGGGAGTGGTATGTGCTTCTGCTGGAAATCATGCTCAAGGTATAGCATATTCATGTGCAACTTTAGGAATAAAAGGTACAATATTTCTTCCGAATAATACGCCTAAGCAAAAAAGAAAAAGAATAGCGGCTTTGGGAGGAAAATGGGTTACGCAGATTTTAGTTGAAGGAAATTTTGATTTAGCTAATGCCAAAGCATATGAAAAAGCTGAAAAAGAACATATGGTTTATGTGCATCCATATGATGATGAAAGAACTATTTGCGGTCAAGCAACAATAGGATATGAAATAGATAAATATTTTGATGAAAATATTGAAGCTGTACTAGTACCTGCAGGTGGCGGAGGACTGGTTGCAGGAATAGCTAGCTGGATAAAGAATAATAGGCCTGAAGTAAAAGTTATTGCTGTAGAACCTACAGGTGCGGCTTGTGTTAAAAAAGCAATAGAATATGGTCGTCCAGTTCAGTTAGAAAATGTAGATACATTTGTTGATGGTACTGCAGTTGGAAAAGTAGGACAGAAGACATTTGAAATAATAAAGAAATATGTTGATGAATATGTAACTGTACCTTCAGGTGCTGTATGTGCTGAAATGATGGAAATGTATCAAACAGATGGAATTATTGCTGAACCTGCTGGAGCTTTAGCAAGCGCGGCATTACCATTTATAAAAACTGAGCTAAAAGGTAATATTATTTGTGTAGTATCTGGTGGAAATAATGATTTATCACGGTATGCTGAAATAATGGAACGCGCAGCTGCTTACGAAGGATATAGGAAATATTTCCTAGTGTCTTTCCCTCAAAGACCAGGAGCTTTAAGGCTATTCCTTGAAGAAGTACTACAAGCAGATGAAGATATAGTTTATTTTGAATATATAAAGAAAAATAATAGAGAAAACGGACCAGCACTAGTTGGATTGGATCTTCAAGATCCTAATGATATACATTCTTTGAGAGAGAGAATGAAAAATTCAATACTTAATATTGAGGAATTAAGATCTGATTCTGAAATATTAAGAATGCTAATTTAGAAATAGCATTGAATATAATTAATGTTGAACACAAAATAAGTATTTTGATTCAGCGTGCTTGATTTCATGATAAATAATACTTTATAACATTAAATCTAGTATAATATTCACGGAAGATTAGTATATTAGATTTATAAAGATATTTATGGAAAAAAAAGTATCAGTTAAAACTTGGTTCACATTAATAATACTGTTGTTGCCAACATTAGTTGTCGCATTAGATACAACGATACTATTATTTGCTTTGCCTGAGATTTCTATTGAATTGCATCCTAGCTCCACAATGCAACTGTGGATAGTAGACATGTATTCATTAGTTATGTCATCGCTATTAGTAGCTGCTGGTAATTTTGCTGACAGAGTTGGTCGTAAAAAAGTTCTCATGATTGGCAACTTTGGGTTCATGGTAGTTTCTATAGTTGCAGCTTTTTCAACGTCTGCAACTATGCTTCTTATATGTAGAGCAATGCTGGGTGTATTTAGTGCTGGTATTTCACCTACAACTCTTTCGCATATACGAGTATTATTTGCTAAAACTAATAAATTACCTATGGCGTTGGCTATATGGATATCTACTTTTTCAGTTGGTGCTGCACTTGGACCTATTGTTGGTGGATTTTTATTAGAACATTTTTATTGGGGATCAATTTTCTTGTTAGCTGTACCTTTTACTCTTCCAGCTTTATTGCAAATACCTTTTGTACTGAAAGAAACTAAAGACGATAATCCTGGACCTTTAGATATTGTAGCAATATTATTATCTATCATTGCTATAACTAGCTTCGTATATGTTATAAAACATTTAGCAACTGAAAATATTGATTTTCTTGCCTTATTTTTAATATTAATTTGTTCATTGTCAACTTATTTCTTTATAAAACATTTGCTAAAACAAAATAATCCTATGTTCGATGTGAGACTTTTTAAAGAGTCGAATTTCGCTGGAGGAATTATAGTGAACGTTATTGGTGCTTTTTCGCAAATGGGTTTTGCTTTTATAATTACTCAATTTTTGCAACTTGCAGAAAAACTTTCACCGATGACTGCAGGGATAATTTTACTTCCTTCATCTTTCATATTCTTTATAGCTGGTATGATAGTTGTTCCTTTAAGTAAATATATTTCTAAGAAAAAAATAGTTATTTCTAGTTTAGTAATGAATCTTATAGCATATGCTATGGTTTCAGTTTTTGGTTCAAATAATACTGTTTTAAGTATAATTATTATATGGTGTGTTATTGGATTAGGTGTCGGTTTTATTGAAACGATTGCTTATGATTTAATAATTAGCTCAGTGCCTTTAAATAAATCAGGTGCCGCTTCTGGAATAGCTGAGTCAGCTTATGAACTTGGATTAGTTCTAGGTGCTGCAATGATTGGTTCATTGATGAATTGGGGTTATAGAATGCATTTTATAATTCCTGAGGGGTTAAGTGATCAAAATATTAATATAGCTAGGCAAACTTATGGAGCTGCAGTTGATGTAGCAGATAAATTGGCTTCAACAAATCCTGATTTAGCTTTAGAATTATCAACAAATGCAAGACAAGCGTTTTTATATGCGCTTCCAATATCAGGTATAATAAATGCATTTTTAATGTTAGTTAGCATATTTTTAGCTTGGAAGATACTTTTCAGCTCTAAACATACTAAAAGCATAAACTAGTAATAGTTAAGTTTTTACTAATATTTTTAATAAATGTTTATCTAATGCATTATTATTTATGTATAATATGCGTAATTGTAATAAGGAAAAATATGGCTGTTAGAATATATCATGTACTTTCACCAGTATTTGATGAAAATTGCTACATTATAGTAAATGATAAAAATGATGCTCTGATAGTTGATCCTGGTGCATATACTAAAACGATGATAAATGAGTTGTTAGCCGATATTAATGCATTTCCTAGAGCAATATTAATTACTCACGGACATCCTGATCATTTATGGGATGCTGGAAAATTTAATAATATTCCAACTTACATACCTAAGCCAGATAAATATCGCATTTCAAATCCGTCTAAATATTTAGGTGAACAATTAGAGTATACTTTCCTTTCCCAGTTGGGAGATAAATATACACCTATTGAAAATCTAAAAATTTTACCTGATGAAATATATACTACAGCTTTTGAAATAATAGATGGGTTTTATTTGCGTGCTATAGCGTGTCCAGGACATACTGAAGGATCGACCTTATTTTTATTCTCGACAAATGTGATTGATTGTACAACTTTAAACATAAAAAATGAGCATAATTTATACGCATTTGTGGGGGATATAATTTTTGCTTCAAGTGTTGGAAGAACTGATTTAGCAGGAGGGGATAGGCAAGTAATGTTACACACCTTACGAACGATATGTAATATTATAGATCCTAATACTTTGCTCTTGCCTGGTCATGGATTACCCACGCAATTAGCGCGCGAAAAAGCTAACAATGAACACTTAAAATATGCCATGAAAATGGGATAGTCACATTGCTACAGTAAATTGCACAATTCATTTAAAGCAATAGTAGTATTATTTTTTCTTTTTCTTTTTGCTATGTGTACTATCTTTTTTAGAAGAGCGTGCCAATCTAAAAACCTTTCCAGTCTTACTTGGACCTAAATCTACAGATATTGCTAACGACCTGTTTTTTACTTGCGTTTTTTGTAGTCGCTTCATATCTTTACCAGAAATTTGATGATCAATATCTACTAATGTAAATGTAGGTAAGATATCTATTCTGCCTATTTGTGAGCCTTTTATAGAAGATTCGCCTGCAATAGCGCCTACAATTTCCGCAGGAGAAGCATTATCTTTACGTCCTACTTCTATGCGGTAACGAACATAGCCATCAGGAGTTTTAAACGAACGCTCATTTTTACTGTAACCTGTTTTTTTAGAATGTTTAGGCTCTTTCAAACGACCGTTTTCAAATACTGCACTAATAAATTCTCCACTATCATCTACAGATTCTTCATATCTGATTTTACGATTTAATCCTTGAGGCAAAGTACCGTCATCGCCGACTGATAATGCGAGCATAGCAGAAGCAACACTTACAGGATTTAAATCATTGTCTTGACAAGCCTTAGTAAAAATTTCTTGATACAATTCTAATCGTGGTTTTGAAATGCGTTCTAATGCTTTTTCCATAACTGTTATGGCTTTATATTTTGATACATCTTTAGGTGTAGGAATTTTTACTTCTTCAAGTTTAGAACCTGTCAATTTTTCAATTTGACGTAATTTATAATTTTCTTTAGGAGTTAAAAACGTTATTGCTTCTCCAAAACGACCAGCCCTGCCTGTACGTCCAATTCTATGAACGTATGCTTCATTTTCCCTAGGAACATCAAAATTTACTACAAGTCCTACACGTTCGATATCGATACCTCGAGCTGCTACATCTGTTGCTACAAGAATACTTAAAGTACCGTTTTTAATACGTTCTACAAGTCTTTCTCTTTCACGTTGAGGCACATCACCACTAATTGTTGCAGCCATTATGCCTCGAGCTCCCAATTCAATTGCTACTTCTTCAGCAGTCGCACGTGTTCTAACAAAAACTATTGCCGCACCATATTCTTTTACAGATAATACGCGTGCTAATGCGCCAACTTTGTGTTTAAAAGGTACAACTGCATAAGTCTGATGTATATTTTTTGTAGTAGTTGCTTGTCTGGTAATGCTGACTTCTACGGGATCTATTAAATGTTTTTTAGCAATTTTTCTTATGTCATTAGGCATAGTAGCTGAAAATAATGCTGTTTGTTTGGTGTCAGGTATTTGTGTGACAATATTTTCTACATCTTCAGCGAATCCCATTCTAAGCATTTCGTCAGCTTCGTCGAGAACTAGGAATGATACATCGGAAAGTTTTAATGCATTTTTTTCCATCAAATCCATTATTCTTCCCGGAGTTCCAACAACAATTTGAGCTCCGTTTTTTAATGCATTAATCTGAGGAGTGTAGGAGGAACCTCCATAAACAGCCACTACAGATATTTTAGAATTATTTGTTGAAAAATTTTCAATTGCGTTAGCGCTTTGCATCGCTAGCTCTCGAGTTGGAGCTAATATTAAAGCTTGTACTTTTTTTATAGATTGATCTATTTTTTCTAATATTGGTAAAGCAAATGCGGCAGTTTTACCTGTACCTGTTTGTGCAATACCGACAACATCAGTATTGTCTAAAAGTAATGGTATTGTTTGTTTCTGTATTGGTGTAGGTGTTTTATATCCAATTTTTTCTATTGCTTGTAATAGTTTTTCTGATAAACCTAAATCTTTAAAAGTTATTTCTTTTTCTTCAACTATATTATCGTTCATTCACGCACTTCTACTTATATTATTATTAACATAATAATTCTACACGTATTTTATTTTAAAAACTATTTTAAATACTAAATTGTTACTATTTTTTATTTATTCAATTGTGTGTTCTAGTAATATATTTGTAAGTTATATATGAAGCATAAAAGCCTAATATTGAAAATAAAGATAACATTACAGCACTTGGTAAAAACGGAATTGGATGTATAGCATTAGAAAGGGGAGTATATAGTACACCTATAAGTGCTATTAAAACTGCAGTTGCATAAGAGTCGCCTACTTGCATTACTGAGGATATATTGCCATGCTCTTCTTCTGGTGTAATTTCTAATGCTAATACTGCACAAGTAGCGATAAGCATTCCTGATCCATATGAACTAATAGCCCATCCTATTAAAAGAAATAGAAAATGTGCACTGTCAAAAGTTCCTAATATCGTTATGAAAGATCCTGGTATTATTAATGCTCCACCTATAAGTATAAGTTTTTGTCTTTTACGAAAATTTTTTACACGACTTTGAGTATATGATCCTAAAAACCAACAAATAGATCCTGAGCTTACCATAAGCGCAACTGTTTGAGTGTTCCATCCTCTACCTATTACAAGAATTAGAGGAATTAGTGTTTCAATTCCGATTACTACACCAAGTGGTATAGATCTAGCGAGTATAAGTGATGAAATACCTGGTTTTAAAGTGAAAGTTTTTTTAGGTAATACATAACTTAAACTGAAGCTAGCACATAATATGCATACAATTACTGATAAAATCATATATTTTGTGGGTAAAATAGCGCTTATTTGTGATAAAGCTACAAAAATGCCTGCACCTAAAGCACCAAATAATGTTCTTTTAGTTTTATTATTTAATGGTAAATTTTTAGATGGCAAAATCACAAGTAATGGTATTAGTAACAATAATGATAGAAATATAAGTGGAGGTATTGATAAAAATACCATTCGCCAACCGAAATATTTTAAAATTATTGATGCAGCATAAGGACCAATTAATGCTGGAATTATCCAAGAAGCTGAAAAAGTTGCAAAGAACATTGGTCGTTTTATAGGTTCAACATGTGATCCTACTATTACATAAAAAGGCACAATTAACATCCCTGCACCTAAGCCTTGAACTGCTCTGCCTAGTATAAAAATGAAAGAATCATATGCTATACCAGATAAGAATAAACCTACAACGAAAACTGATATTCCAAAAATTAGCGCGTATCTAGGTCCTTTACTGTCGCACCATATACCAGATAACGCAGTAGAAAATATTTGTATAGCAACACTAATTCCTCCTGCCAGTGGATAATAATTAACAGCATTTAGATCTTCCATTACTTTAGGCATTATTGCTGTTACTGCTAATCCTTCAAAGCCTAGAATTAGGATTGTTGCAACTGCACCAACAAGTAACAAATTTAATTGTTTTGTATTTACGTATTTATTTTCTAATTTTGACATTTTATAAAATATTCTAAGACAGAGGAAATGTTATGCAAATTCTATCAAAATGTTATTTCCTTTTTAAGAGAAAAAATTTATATATATAAAAATATAGCACTTTGGGGTTAGTTCTTTATCGCTTTTCTTCATCACAAGTCCCACGAACTCTCCTTCGTGCTGTTTAGCAAATGAAGTAATAGTTCGTAGCTCGTGAAACAGTATTGCTTCGATCTGAATATTTCTAATTTGATGTGATGAGCATTTTTATCGTATGTACCATTAAATAGTAGTAAGATATGAAAGCCATGCTTACTTGGGCTGTATTCGATATAAGCGTGCTTGAAA
>CAMPYB010000023.1 GCA_946998115.1 uncultured Actinomyces sp.
TAGTGAAAATATTAAAATACATAATTTATATTATTTATTGTTTATAAACTTGAGGGAAACTAGATGACTCCTGAGCAATTGTCACAGTTATTGAAAGAAATATTAGCAAATATTGTTGAAGATAATACAACTAATTTGGAATTAATTGATTTGCCTGAAACTGTGAAAGTTGAGCGTCCAAGACAGAACAATCATGGTGATTGGTCTAGTAATGTTGCTATGCAACTCGGGAAAAAAGCGGGTATGCCTCCGAGAGATTTTGCGAAAATTATTGCTAATAAACTTGAAAACAATAAAAATATAAAAAGTGTTGAAATTGCAGGTCCTGGTTTTATAAATATAAATTTAGTAACTGGTGCATCAAGTTTAGTTATTAGTGAAATACTAAATAAGGGTGATAAATATGGCACTAATGAAACTATGGCAGGTAAAAATATAAATCTTGAATTTGTTTCTGCAAACCCTACTGGTCCTATACACTTGGGTGGAGCTAGATGGGCAAGTGTAGGCGATAGTTTGGCTCGTATTTTACAAGCTTGTGGCGCTGATGTAGTTCGTGAATATTATTTTAATGATCATGGTAGTCAAATTGATCGTTTCGCTAAATCTCTTTATGCTAGAGCTAGAAATTTGCCTACACCTGAAGATGGTTACGGTGGACAATATATTGATGATATTGCTTTAAAAGTTATGAATAAATATGAGCAAGAGCATTCTTCAAGTGTTCTAGATATTAAAGATCAAAATAAAGTGATTGAAATTTTTCGCTCTATGGGAGTGGAATTGATGTTTGCTGAAATAAAAAATCGTCTTCATGACTTTGGTGTAGATTTTGATGTTTATTTCCATGAAGATAGTTTGCATAAGAGTGGAAAAGTTGATAAAGCTATTGAAATATTACGTAAACGTTCGGTAATTAAAAATGAAGATGGCGCTATTTGGCTTAAGACAACTGAATTTGGTGATGATAAAGATCGCGTTATTATAAAGTCTGATGGAAATGCCGCATATTTCGCTGGAGATATTGCATACTATTTGGATAAAAGGCAACGTGGTACTGATAAAGCTATTATTTTATTAGGTGCTGATCATCATGGCTATATTGGACGCATGATGGCAATGTGCGCAAGTTTTGGTGATAAACCTCATGAGAATTTGGAAATAATAATAGGTCAAATGGTTAATTTGATTTCCGCTGGGCAACCTGTTCGTATGTCTAAACGTGCAGGTACTATTGTGACTTTAGATGATTTAGTTGATGCAGTTGGAGTAGATGCAGCTAGATATGCTCTGGCGCGTTCTTCAATGGATAGTGAATTGGATATTGACTTAGATTTGCTTGCAAGTCATACTGCAGAAAATCCTGTTTATTATGTACAGTATGCTCATGCGCGTACTTGTAATGTTAGGAAAAAAGCTGAAAGTTTCGGTATGAAAATCGGTGTTGATTTTGATGGAACATGTTTGAATACAGAAGCTGATATGAATTTAATTACAAAAATTGCACAGTTTAATCAAATTGTTTTACAGTCAGCTAATATGCTTGAACAGCATAGAATTCCGCGTTATTTGGAGTCTTTAGCTTCTGTTTATCACACTTGGTATGCTTCAACACGTGTTACGCCTAAAGAAAGCGATAGTGCAGTTAAACCTGAGCATATTGCACGCTTGCATTTAAATGAGGCTGTTTGTCAGGTTTTGAAGAATGGTTTAAAACTTGTGGGCGTTAATGCTCCTGATAAAATGTAACAATATTTGCTTATAATTATTGTTTTTGTAGCGTACGCGTGTGTTTTTGTATTATTTCATTCTTTCGCGTTTTTATGTATTTATGCGTAGATTATAGGATGTAGTAAGTATTTTTAATATAAATAAAATATATTTTAAGAATATTTATAATTTTTTTGCATCAAAATAAACTATGATTTGCTTTTTTAGAATATGTAATATAAATTTATATAGTACGTTTTACGTATGTTCTTTAGGGAGTATCCCTATCTTAAGTTGCATAATAATTCTTGTTGTGACTTCCTTTAATAATTACTAATCAGGAATGGTATATGAATAAAAGTTTGAGTTCTATGAAGCTGGATGAGTTAAAATCTATGGCTTTAGATTTAGGTTTAAAAGGCGTGTCTAAAATGCGTAAATCCCAGCTTATCGCTGCTTTGGAAGTAGCCAATTATGGAAATGAACAAGCTGTTGAAACAAATACTTTAGAAGATCAAGAAAATAGTGGTAAAGAAAATTATACTCAGGTGGGTTCTCGTCGTAGGGAAGGTCGTCGTGTACGCAGAGCAACATCGGCAGTTGCTTCTCCGCAAGCTATTTCAACTGATGTATTAGATGTGAAAGCAACTTTACGTCGCGATTTAGGTGCTGGTATTGAAAAGACTGAACACAGTGAAGATATTTCAGAAAATACTGAAAATAATAGCACTGAAAATGTTGAAAATGCACGTAATGTTGAAGATGAAATGCCTATAAGGCGTTCTCATCGTGAACGTAATATTAGAAGCCGTAGAGGTAGAGATCGTGGTAAGAGAAGAAACGGTCGTGATATGCGTGAAGATGCTACCTCCAGTAATTCAGAGGAATTAACTGAAGAAGATGTTCTTGTGCCTATAGGTGGCGTTTTAGATATACAAGAAAATCACGCTTTTATACGTACATCTGGTTATTTAGCAGGCCCACAGGATGTATATGTGAGTTTGGGACAAGTGCGTAAATATGGTCTTAGAGCAGGTGACGCAGTACAAGGTGCTGTGCGTCAGCCTCGTGAAGGAGAGTATCAGAGACAAAAATATTCAGCTTTGGCTCGTTTAGATTTTATAAATGGTATGAGTTTAGAAGAAATAAAAGATCGTGTTGAATTTAATAAACTCACTCCTTTATATCCTCAAGAGCAATTAAAGCTGGAAAATGATGCTAATCAGTTGTCTACACGTGTAATAGATTTAATTGCACCGATAGGTAAAGGTCAGCGTGGTCTTATTGTAGCTCCACCTAAGGCTGGTAAGACAATAATGATGCAACATATAGCTAATGCTATTGCTGAAAATAATCCTGAAGTACATTTGATGGTCGTGCTTGTAGATGAACGTCCTGAAGAAGTTACTGATATGGAGCGTACAGTTAAAGGAGAAGTGATTGCTTCTACATTTGATCGTCCTGCTGTTGATCATACAACTGTTGCTGAATTGGCAATTGAAAGAGCTAAAAGACTTGTGGAATTAGGCAAAGATGTAGTAGTTTTATTAGATTCTTTGACGCGTTTGTCAAGAGCGTACAATTTGTCAGCTCCTCCTTCTGGTCGTATATTATCTGGTGGTGTAGATGCATGTGCTTTATATCCTCCAAAGAAATTTTTTGGTGCTGCACGTAATATAGAAAATGGTGGATCACTTACAATTATTGCTTCCGCATTGGTTGAAACTGGTTCAAAGATGGATGAGCTTATTTTTGAAGAGTTCAAAGGTACAGGAAATATGGAGCTTCGTTTGTCTAGAGCTTTGGCTGATAAGCGTATTTTCCCTGCAATTGATGTAAACGCATCGGGAACTCGTCGTGAAGAAGATTTGTTCTCTGCAAACGAATTACCTATATTGTGGCGTTTACGTAGAGTACTAGCATCTTTAGAACAACAGCAAGCAATTGAATTAATTTTGAATAAGCTTAAAGATAATAAAACTAATGCTGATTTCTTGATGACTATTGCTAAAACTATGTCGCCTGAATAACTATTTGATGAATATTTAAAATAATATTTAAAATATCTTGAAAATAGTTATAAAAAAAAGGAAAATGTTATTTTGGTATGAACCATTGGAACTGGTTCACCGAAATTAAGATTTTGGACCCAGTTCCCTCTTATATAAGGAGAAACCATGAAAAAGGGTATTCACCCGGATTATGTTGAAACTACAGTAACATGTACATGTGGTAACACTTTTAAAACACGTTCAACATTGACAGGCGGACAGATGCGTGTAGATGTTTGTTCTGCATGCCATCCATTCTATACCGGTAAGCAAAAAATTCTTGATACTGGTGGCCGTGTTGCACGTTTTGAAGCTCGTTATGGCAAGCGCAAAAAGTAGTTTAAAGTGGCACCGATATAATGTGTTGGTGCCTATAATTTTTTAAAGTTTTTAGTGCATATTTATTGTCAGCTGGTATTAATGTTAAATTGTAAGTTATGAATTGAGTGAAAAATGAGTGAAGAGTTTGGTGCATTATCGCAGTTGCTTGAAGAATACGAAGAAGTCGAAAAAGCGTTAGCAGATCCGTCAATTCACACAGATCGTGTAAAAGCACGAACTTTAGGTAGGAGATATGCACAATTAGGACGTATTGCCAGTGCTGCTAAAAAATATTATCAGTCTTCTGATGACTTACAAGCAGCTAAAGAACTTGCATCAGAAGATGAAAGTTTTGCACAGGAACTACCTGAAATGGAACAGGCATATCAGCATGCGTATGATAATTTGAGAAGAGTATTAGCTCCTCGTGATGAAGCTGATGCACGTGATGTATTGATGGAAATAAAAGCAGGCGAGGGTGGCGCAGAATCAGCTTTGTTTGCTGCTGATTTGCTTAGAATGTATTTGCGTTATGCGGAACGTAAAGGTTGGAATACAGAGGTATTGTCTACTACTGTTGCTGATTTGGGTGGCATTAAAGATGCACAGATTGCTATAAAATCTAAAGGTGAAGTAGCTCCTGAAGACGGTGTTTGGGCTCAAATGAAATTTGAAGGTGGAGTGCATAGAGTTCAGCGAGTGCCTGTTACTGAATCACAAGGTCGTATCCATACTTCTGCTGCTGGCGTATTAGTTATGCCTGAGGCTGAAGAAACTGGTGAAATAGAGATAGATCCTAATGATTTACGTATAGATGTTTATAGGTCATCAGGTCCCGGTGGACAATCTGTTAATACAACAGATTCTGCTGTACGTATTACGCATATTCCAACTGGAATAGTTGTAGCAATGCAAAATGAAAAATCTCAATTGCAAAATAAAGAAGCTGGTATGCGTGTACTTAGAGCTAGACTTTTAGCAGAGCAACAAGCTAAGCAGGCAGCTGAAGCGGCTGAAGCGCGTCATAGTCAGGTCAGGACAGTTGATCGTTCGGAGCGCATTCGTACTTATAATTTTCCTGAAAATCGTATTGTAGATCATCGTACAAATTATAAAGCATATAATTTAGATCAAGTTATTGATGGTGATTTAGAAGATATTGTGCGTTCTTGTGTTGAAATGGATGAAAAAGAACGTTTGGCTAATGCTGGAAAATAATAGTTTTGATGTTTATAAAATTGTAAAAAGTGGAACTGATTTTCTGCTTAGGCATGGTTTTGACTCTAGGCAAGCTAATATAAGTTCCACTATTTTAGCTGAATATTGTTTGCATGCACCTTTGTATATGGCACAAAATTTTACAGTTGATCAATTGGATAAGTTTACTGAACTTATTGTGAAGAGATCTGAATTTGTTCCATTACAGCATTTGACAGGTATAGCTCATTTTAGATATTTGCAGTTAGCTTGTAATAAGAATGTTTTTATTCCAAGACCTGAAACTGAAATGATAATTGATGAAGTAATTGATTATTGTAATAATGCTAAAAAAGATAAATATAATATTCTAGATTTGTGTTCAGGTAGTGGAAATATAGCTATTTCAATTGCTACTGAGTTGCCTATTACATCAGTTGTTGGTGTAGATATTAGTGAAGATGCTATAGCTTTATCTAAAATAAATAATAAAAATTATGGTTCTAAAGTAAAAAAATTTATTTTAGGTGATGTTACTAATTTAAAATGGTGTAATGCTTTGGATAATTTCAGTGAAAGTCAAATGCCAGTATTTGATTGCATAGTCACTAATCCACCATATATTCCGTCAGATAGGATTTTTAGTAAAGAAAATAGTAGTGTTTATTATGATCCTTGTTCAGCTCTTTATGGTGGTGGAAAAGATGGGTTATATATTCCTAAAAAAATTGTTGATTGTTCAATTAAAATACTTAAAAAAGGTGGTTTGTTTATTATTGAGCATGATGATACTAACCAACAAGAGCTTTTAGAATATATGTCTTTTAAAAATTTTTCTTCATTGATGCCAATATTAGATTTAAATAATAAACCAAGATTTATAAAAGCAATATATTGATTTGAGTATTATAGTATTATTTGTATGAGTATTAAATTGAATAATTCATCTATTATATAGTTATTTTATATAAGTTGAAAGTACGATTATAATTTTTATTTACTACAAGAATGTTTTTATAGTAATAATTTTGTGTAGAAATATTTTTTATGAATATAATGAAATATGTTTAATAATGAAATTTATGATAGTAAAAATTCTGTTGATAATATTTTTAATAGTAAAGATTGTAGTAATGCTGATATCAATAAAAATGTTGATAAAAAAATGAATTATAACAAATTAGTGGACAGTATTTCAGCTGAGTTGGATGACAAAACTATTTTTGATAAAAGCATAATTCAAATTGAAAAAGCTGTAAATGCTGCTAAAAATAATGAGCTTATTGTTATACCTACTGATACTGTTTATGGTATTGGAATAAAACCTGATTTGAAAGAGAATATACAAAAAATTTTATCCGCTAAAGGTAGGACTATTCAAAAGCCACCTCCTGTTTTAGTTGCTTCATATAGTCAGCTTTGCGATATAGCTGTTGTAAGTGATTTAGAAAAAAAACTTGTTGAAAAATTTTGGCCGGGTCCTCTTACATTAGTTTTGAAGATGCGTCCAGAAAATAATTGGTGTTTAGGTGGAAAAAATAGGACTATAGCTGTGCGCATGCCGGATGAGTCTTTGACTTTATCAATTTTGGATCGAACTGGTCCTCTTGCTGTTACTAGTGCGAATTTAACTGGTATGCCACCTGCATTACTAGTAGATGATGCAAAATCTTATTTTGGTGATCTTGTTGCTGCTTATGTTGATGGTGGTAGAGCAAAAATAGGGAGCAGTTCTACTATTGTAGATTTAACTTGTGAACATGGAAAAATTTTGCGTCAAGGAAGTGTTACACGCAAAATGTTATTGGATTTTTTGCCTAATTTACCTGAATAATTGAATAAATTATTTGAATATTTAATAATTCAAATTATTTTTTCTTTTATTTATTTATAAAATTGATTGGTTTATGTTGAAAAATTTAAGTAATTTTGTGTATGTTTATTTTCTGTGCTTATATGTAATAGCTGTTGCTGTATTTATTATGATGTACACTATAAGTACTGTATATAAATATAATATAAATTATAGTAAATGTTTGACTAAAATTACGATTAGGATGGTACATTGAGAGTTTATTTACTCGTCTTTTTAGTTGCTTCCTGCGTAACATATTTGACGACTCCTATTGTTCGACAAATTGCTTTAAGTATGCACGCGTTGACGCCTATAAGAGCTAGGGACGTACACACTAATCCAATTCCGCGACTTGGTGGAGTCGCAATGTTTGCTGGGCTCTTTGTGTCTTTTATAGTGGCTAGTAATATCCCTTTTTTAACAGAGGTGTTTCGCGGATATCAAGCTTGGGCTGTCTTAGTAGGTAGTGGTATTGTTTGTGTTCTAGGTGTAATTGATGATATTTGGGAATTAGATTGGATCACTAAAATTTGCGGTCAAATATTGACTGCAGGTGTAATGGCTTGGATGGGGATACAGATTACTTCTTTTCCTATATATGGTTTAACTATAGGTTCATCAAAGCTTTCTTTATTTGCAACTATTTTTATTGTAATTTTAGCAATTAATGCTGTGAATTTTGTCGATGGTTTGGATGGATTAGCAGCTGGTTTAATATCTATAGGATGTTTAGGATTTTTTATTTATTCATATTTGCTTACGCGTGTTATTGGTGGACATTCTTATGCATCTTTAGCTTCTGTTGTAATAGTTTCTTTACTGGGAGTGTGTATAGGATTTTTGCCGTATAATTTTAATCCTGCAACTATTTTCATGGGTGATTGTGGTTCTATGATTTTAGGCTTGGTTACGGCAAGTGCGACAATTTTAATTACTGGTCAAATAAATCCTGCTATTATGCTTCCACGTCAAACTTTTGCGGCTTTTATTCCCATTCTTCTACCTCTTGCAGTTATGATTATTCCTTTGGTGGATATGCTCATGGCAATTGTTAGGCGTTTGCGTGCTGGAAAATCTCCATTTCATGCTGATAGGATGCACATACATCATAAATTGCTTAGGTTAGGATACTCTCATCGTCATGTTGTTTTAGTCATGTATTTATGGGGTGCTGTTATTTCTTTCGGAGCATGTTCATTATTGTTCTTATCTATGAAAATTTGGGGTTTGTTATGGGTGCCTATGATTTTAGGAGTATTTTTGTATACTCTTATTTCGGCTCCTGCATTGCATCGTAGATTATTTTCTAGAATAAAATAAGATAGGAATTATTGTGGATCATAATAGTAAACAGTTATTTGATGCTGTAAGAAATATTTTTATTACAATGATATTGTGTATATTTTTTATATTAATAGCGAGTATAGCTGTAGGCGTATTTTTTAAAGTGAAGTATACAATAAAGTCTGTAATGCTTGCAGGGGTAGGTGCATTAGTATTGCTTGCGCTTACATTATTAGTGTTACTTTTAGCAACAAAATATTGTGAACAATCAATAATATTTTCTCTTAGCGCATTTTTTATGAAAATAGTATTTTTATTTATTTATTTATTTTTAATTAAAAATTATGTCAGTGTAAATAACCACTTTTTCTCTGCAATACTTATGCTTATATTACTGATATCTTGCATAATTGAGGCTATTTTTTTATCTAAAGCTAAATATAAGTATGTGTAGTTTACAATGGTTTATTTTAAATAATAAGATATTTTACTATTAATTCACTTGTTATTAATTTTGTATTTACTGGTATTATGATATAACAATTAAAGTATATTGTTTTATCTAAAATAATATATTTATTCGCTTTGTCAAATTGGCAAAGTGGAAAGGAAGCAATGCGTAATGGCAAAATCTTAGGAGGACCTTTTGATAGGTAGTATCACTCCTTTTCTAGTACCGTTCAAGGACGGTCTAGATGCAATTAGCGTTGATGAATTTTTTCCACCTGCGATTTTGTTCGAAGGTACACCATTTGAACTGAACCGTGTTATGATGGTGCGCTTAATTGCTGTTGCTATAGTATCTATAGTGCTTTTGAGTGCATCTAAACGGGCTAAAATTATTCCTGGTAAAGGACAAGTTTTAGTTGAAATGGTGTTGGAATTTGTAAGAAAGAATATTGTATGTGAGATTATTCAATCAAAGGATATTGCAACTAAAGTCACGCCTTTAATTACTCTTATATTTGTTGGAATTTTGTCCATGAATATAACAGGTATTATTCCGGGATTGAATATTGCTGGTTCGAGTGTTATAGGTATACCTTTATGTTTTGCTATAATCTCGTATGTGGCATTCATATATATAGGTATTAAGGTGCATGGTGTTGGTAAATTTATTAAGTCACAACTTATGCCACCTGGTATACCTAAAATACTTTGCCCAGTTTTTGTTTTGATTGAAATATTATCTACATTCATAGTTCGTCCATTTACTCTTGTTATACGTCTTTTGGCTAACATGATTGCTGGACACTTACTACTTGTTTTATTTTTCATTGCAACACATATGTTCATTTTATCTATGAGCGCATACACTTTATTTGCACCACTTACATTTTTGATGTCAATCGGTGTGTATGCATTTGAGATTTTTGTTGCACTATTACAAGCCTATATTTTTGCTTTACTGTCAGCAGTTTATATACAGTTATCCGTGGAGCATTAAACGAACAATAGGTGTAAAAATTTTATTGAGAAAAGGAATATATTATGATTGGTAGCTTAATGGCAGTTGGTTATGGTCTAGCCGCAATTGGACCTGGTATCGGTATTGGTATTATTGTTGGTCAAACTAACCAAGCTATTGCACGTCAACCGGAATTAGCTAGTACTTTGCGCACAAATATGTTTATTGGTGTTGCTTTCACTGAAGCTTTGGCTCTTATCGGTATTGCAGCAGGATTTATGTTCTAATGAATACTTATATTCTACCGATGACTAGCGAGCACAATATTTTATTGCCAACATTACCTGATATTATTTATTCGATAATTTGTATAGTAATTTTGGCACTTGTGTTGCGCAAAGTTTTGCCTACTTTTAATGCGATAATTAAAGATAGAACTGCAAAAATTGAAGCTGGTATAAATGCGACTGCAACAGCTGAAAAGAAACTATCTAAAGTTAAGCAAGAATTAGAAGAAGAAAAAATTAATTCTTATAAGCAAGCTAGTCAAATTCGTGAAAAAGCACAAGCTGAAGCGAAAAATATTATTGACAATGCTAAAGAACAAGCGAAAGCTGAGGCTGATCGCATTATTGAGAATGCACAGCGTCAAATACAGTCTGAATATCAGCTTTCTCAAATAAGTTTACGTTCTGAAATTGGAACTTTAGCATGTGAGCTTGCTGATAAAATTGTAGGCGAGCATTTGGAAAATAAAGAATTGTCCGCTCGTGTTATCGATCGTTTTTTGGATAATCTCGAGCAAGAGACTTCGCACATAAAGGAGTCTTAATGCAACTCAGTAGCAGGAGAGCTTTGACTCAATTTTTTCCGGTTTTTTCATCAATTGTAAATGCGAGTGATAAAGATCTGGCTATAAGTGATGATTTGTTTGCTGTTCAAAAATTTTTGAGTGAAAATTCTCCACTTTTGCGTGCTTTAACTAATCCTTCATATAATTGTGATGGCAAAAAAGCTTTAATAAATAAACTTTTTTCTTCTCAACTAAATAAAGCTAGTGTTGAAATTATCACTAGTGTTATTGTGATGCGTTGGGGAACTGAGACTGATTTATTAGAAGCTTTAGAAACGCTCGGTATCGAAAGTTTGATTTTACAAGCTGATAAAGCAAATAAACTTTCTGAAGTTGAAAAAGATTTATTTACTATTGTGCGTATTTTGAAAGATAATAAAATATTGCGCAACACTCTTACTGATATTAGAACTTATTCAGTTGAACAAAGATTATCTCTTGTTGATAAACTATTTTCTAATAATCTAAATGAGTATTCGTTTAAGTTGTTGACGCGTGCAGTTGTGCATGCTAAACGTACTGGTTTGAGTGTCTATATTTTAGATCTTGCAGAAAAGGTAGCAAATCATACTGATCGTTTGCTTGTAAATGTTTCAGTTGCACAACCTATGACAGATCAGCAGTCGAGTCGTTTGCAAGAAATATTAGCTAAAGCATACGGCAAACAAATAATTATTAATGAATTAATCGATAAAGAACTTATCGGTGGTATTCGTATCCGAATAGGCGAAACGGTTATTGACGGTTCTGTACTATCTTCAATTGTACAAGCTCGTCAACGTCTAGCCTCATAATGTAGGGAAATTAGGAAGACTAATGTCTGAACTATCAATTAAACCTGAAGATATTCGAGTAGCACTTGACAGTTTTGTCAATGACTATGAGCCTTCAAAAATACTTAAAGACGAAATAGGTCGAGTTATTATGACGGCTGATGGTATTGCTGAAGTCGAAGGGTTGCCTGGAACTATGGCTAATGAGCTACTAAAGTTTTCTGATGGAACTTTAGGTATTGCTATGAACCTTGATGTGCGTTCCATTGGTGTTGTTATCTTAGGTGATTTCTCAAATATTGAAGAAGGCGATGAAGTACGCCGTACCGGTGAAGTTTTGTCAGTACCGGTAGGTGATGGATATTTGGGACGTGTTGTTGATCCTTTGGGTGATCCAATTGACGGATTAGGTGATATTACTGATATCGAAGGTCGTCGTCCGCTTGAATTGCAGGCTCCTGGTGTTATGATGCGT
Source organism: uncultured Actinomyces sp. (assembly GCA_946998115.1). Taxonomy (GTDB): domain Bacteria; phylum Actinomycetota; class Actinomycetes; order Actinomycetales; family Actinomycetaceae; genus ZJ293. Next base: position 11,928 of record CAMPYB010000023.1, read on the forward strand.
AAATCAGTTCATGAACCATTGCAAACAGGCTTGAAAGCTATAGACTCTATGATGCCGATTGGCCGTGGACAACGTCAGCTTATTATTGGCGATAGACAGACAGGTAAAACTGCTGTTGCTATTGATGCTATTTTAAATCAGCGTCAAAACTGGTTGTCAGGTGATCCTAAAAAGCAAGTTCGTTGTATTTATGTTGCAATTGGCCAAAAAGGCTCTACAATTGCTTCAGTTCGCAGTTGCCTTGAAGAGGCAGGAGCATTGGAATACACGACAATCGTAGCTTCTCCAGCTTCGGACTCTGCTGGTTTTAAATATTTAGCACCTTATACTGGTTCAGCTATAGGTCAGCATTGGATGTACCAATGTAAACATGTTTTGATTGTTTTTGATGATCTATCAAAGCAAGCTGAAGCTTATCGTGCTGTGTCACTTTTGCTTCGTCGTCCACCAGGCCGTGAAGCATATCCAGGTGACGTGTTCTATTTGCATTCACGTTTGCTCGAACGTTGCGCTAAACTATCCGATGAGCTAGGTGGTGGATCCATGACAGGTCTGCCAATTATCGAAACTAAAGCAAATGACGTTTCTGCTTATATTCCAACTAACGTTATTTCTATTACTGATGGACAAATATTTTTGCAGTCAGATTTGTTTAACGCTAACCAACGACCAGCTGTTGACGTAGGTATTTCTGTCTCTCGTGTTGGTGGTGACGCTCAAGTTAAAGCTATGAAGAAAGTGGCAGGTACTTTAAAGCTTACATTGGCTCAATATCGTTCTATGGCGGCCTTTGCGCTATTTGCATCCGATCTTGATGCAACTACACGTAAACAGTTGCAACGTGGTGAGCGTTTGATGGAACTTTTGAAACAGCCACAATCAACACCTTATCCTGTTGAAGATCAGATTATTTCAATTTGGGCAGGTACTAATGGATATTTGGATCAGGTTGAAGTAAAAGATGTTCTAAAATATGAGCATGATTTGCTTGAATATGTGAAGTCAAATACCGATGTTGCAACTGTATTAGCTGAAACAGGATTGCTTGAAGCTGAAACAGAGGAAAAGCTAAAGAATGCAGTTGCAGAGTTCACTAAAACATTTTTAGCTGTACCTGTTTTACAGGAAACTACGGAAGACACACAAGCAGAGGTTTCTTCTGAAAAAATTGTGAAAAATAAGCGAGGCTAAAAATGAGTGGTCAGCAACGCATATATAAGCATCGAATAAAATCTACTCAAACACTTGCTAAAGTTTTTCGCGCTATGGAGCTTATTGCTGCTTCACGCATATCTAAAGCTAGAATGAAAGCACAGTGTTCGGATCCATATGATACAGCAATTACTGATGCAGTACAGGCATTATCTGAGCATTGTGATTTTGATCATCCGCTTACTCGTGAGAGAACTGATACACAAAGAATTGGAATATTAGTTGTCACATCGGATAGAGGTATGGCTGGTGCATATTCAGCAACAGTTTTGCGTGAAACTGAAAAGCTTATTAAAAACTTGATCGCTGATGGTAAGCAACCTGTTTTGTTTGTTGCTGGGCGTAGAGCTAAAAGTTATTTTCATTTTAGAAATGTCAAGCTTGAAAAGAGCTGGGAAGGTGAATCTGATAATCCTAGCTTTGAAATGATAAATGATATTTCTCAAACACTTTTGGACTATTTCTTGAATGAAGATCCTGAAGTTGGCGTCTCGCAAGTGCATATTGTTTTCACTCGCTTTAAGACAATGGTTTCGCAAGTGCCTCAGGTGCGTAAGATGATTCCTCTTGAAGTGGTCACTGAAGATGAAAATGCTAGTATTTCGACTGAACGCAAAGTGTTGCCTTTATACGAGTTTGAGCCGTCAGCTGAAGAAGTTTTTAAAGCAGTCTTACCTATGTACGTGAAAAGTAGAATTAGGAATGCTATATTACAAGCAGCTGCATCAGAACTTGCTAATAGGCAAAGAGCTATGCATACAGCTACTGATAATGCTGATGAATTGATTCGTAAATATGTGCGTATGGCAAATGCTGCACGTCAAGCTGAAATTACGCAAGAAATTACAGAAATTGTTTCTGGTGCTGACTGCTTAGGCCAGAAATAATGGGAACAAAACAAAAGGAATTACAAATGACTATGACGCAGGACAAACAAGCCGGTACAGGTCGTATTGCTCGTGTGATCGGTCCAGTTGTGGATGTGGAGTTCCCACCGGACCAACTACCACCACTTTACAATGCTCTTTTAGTAGATGTGACTTTAGGCGATAAAGACTCTACATTTACTATGACTTTGGAAGTTGCACAACACTTGGGTGATAATATTGTTAGAACTATCGCTTTAAAACCTACAGATGGTTTAGTTCGTGGTTCAAAAGTAACTGATACTGGTGCTCCAATTACAGTTCCGGTCGGTGATGTAACAAAAGGACATGTTTTTAATGTTACAGGTGAAGTTTTAAATCTAAAATCTGATGAAAAGTTTGAAGTTACTGAACGTTGGCCGATTCACCGTCAACCACCTAAATTTGACCAGTTAGAGTCAAAGACTCAAATGTTTGAAACAGGCATTAAAGTTATTGACTTGTTGACTCC
>CAMPYB010000024.1 GCA_946998115.1 uncultured Actinomyces sp.
ATATTGTTCTAGTTGTGAGTATAAAACCCGTGTGTCCGATCATAGAATGCTCTGGTCGAACTGATAAATCTTTAACATGCCAATTACGCATAAAAGTTTCAAAAGAATTTATTTTAGTAAATAAACCATTAGCTTTCAACTCGTCATCTAAACGTGAAAGTTGCGACGCTGTAGTCACGTAACATATTAACATTCCACCATACTTCAGAGCATTATATGCAGCGGATAAATTCTCCCATGGATCAAGCATATCCAACACTATTCTATCTACACTATGAGGTTTTATTTTACGAAAAGATTCTGCGCTAAAATCACCAATTTCTAAGTTCCAATTTATAGGAATATTACCTTTATGCCATACTTTGACATTTCCTAGAGCTATTTTCGCGAAATCTTCTCTTTTCTCGAAAGATATTAGCTTTCCTCTATCACCTATTGCATTTATTAAAGAAAGAGTCAAAGCTCCTGAGCCAACTCCAGCTTCAAGCACAGTCGCTCCAGGGAAAATATCTCCCAATTGAACTATCATTGCCGCGTCTTTAGGATAAATTATTGTGGCACCTCTAGGCATAGACAACACGTAATCACTAAGCGCAGGTCTCATAGCTAAAAAAATTTTCCCAATATTACTTCGTATTACGCTTCCTGGTTGAATACCTATTATTTCATCGTGTTTTATTATTCCTGAAATTGATTGAAAAGATTCACCTTTAGCTAAAATTATTGTGTACAACCTATTTTTTTGATCAGTTAATTGCACTAAGTCGCCTTGTTTAAATGTAGTATCACATTTTTTATTCTCTTCTTGAAGAAAAAATTTACTTGCTAACATTTTTTGACTATTACAATCTTTTTTTTCACACATTCTTACTGCCCGTACCATGCTTCATGTTTTATTAAAATTTATTTATAAATATTATTATTTTTAATTTAAATATTGCTTTCACATTTTTCTTCACACAAATCAATTATTTGGTTTGATAATATTTTATCTAATAATTCAGGTGTTATTTTTTTCATAGATGGTACATAATTAACATCTGCATGTTTTTTCAATTTCATTATAAAAGGTATAGCTATTACTTTTGCTCCCGCTTTTATACCTGCATTAATTCCTGCATTAGAGTCCTCAATAACTACACATTGTTTAATATCTACGCCTAATTGTTGGCTGGCTTTAATATAGCATTCAGGATTCGGTTTCGGATTTACTACCATATCACCTGAGATATATCCACAAAGCCCCTTAGTGACCTGCTCATTTGCTACTTCTACAAATATTTTGCATACTTTTTCATATGATGATGTGACTAGCATTGCTGGTATATTGTTTGCATTAGCATATTCTAATAACTGTTTAGCTCCTGGTCTCCAGTTGATTCCCTCATTTTCCATATACATTTTTACAGTATCTACGACTTCATTTGCAAAGTCTTTAGACGAAATATTAATGTTTAAATAATTAACTATTTTTTCACATGATGAAGCTATTGACTCGCCTACGAGGTTTATACTGAATTCTTCAGGCAAAAATTTACCGTATTTTTGTGCCACTTTTTGTTCAGCTCGTATCCAGTATTTTTCACTGTCTATCATCGTACCATCCATGTCTATAAGGAAAGCTTGAGGTTTTTGTAACATTATATATTTCCAATCTGCACTATTATTTTATGCACCACTTATCGGGGATAGTATTCCTAAAATTAAAAAGATACCAATGATAACAGCTATAAATATGCGGTAAATCACAAAAGGCATAAATGTTCTTGTAGATATAAGTTTCATAAAGAAAACTATTACTGCATAACCAACTATAAAGGACGTTAGTGTTGCAATAATTAATGGCATTGTTCCAACTGTAAATTGTGCTTTAAGAGCCGCTTTTAAAAGCATATAAAATCCTGATCCGAAAACTGCTGGCATTGCTAATAAGAAAGAATATTTAGCGGCAGCTGGTCGATCATATCCCATCATTCTTCCTGCAGTAATTGTGCCACCAGACCTCGACACACCAGGTATTAAAGCAAGTGCTTGCGCAAAACCAAATATTATCGCATCAAGCCAGGATAAATTTTCTAATTTATACTTTTTAGGACCAATTTTATCAGCCAAGCCTAGAAAAATTGCAAACAATATCAGCATAGCAACTGTTATCCATAAGTTTCTGAAAGTTGTTTCAATCCATTTTTGAAGCAACAAACCTAAGATTATTATCGGCAAAGAACCAGCTATTATCATCCAACCTAATCGTACATCAGTATGTTTTGTGGTTATACCAGATTTTTTGCTGAAGCTTAGAAAGAAATTTTTTATTATTCTGATTATTTCTTTGAAAAAATAAATTAGCACTGCTGTTTCTGTGCCTATTTGTATTATTGCTGTAAAACCTGCACCTGGATCTTTTATACCTAACAATTCTGTAACTATGCGAAGATGTGCAGATGAAGATACAGGTAGAAATTCTGTCAACCCTTGTACTATTCCTAATATTATTGCTTCTAAAATACTCATTTTTACCTATTTGCTCATATTATTATTTGAACTTTACTATTTTATCTAATTTTTATTCATGATTTTAGTCATTTTTATTTTCCTGACAATTTTAAATAGTTTAATATTTTTATTCAAATATATTTAATTATAAAATATGGTTTGAAAATATTTTCAGAAAGTTTTATATTCATTTTCTCTAAAACTATACTTCATCTGCATTTTTTATTTCATATGGAAAATTTCTAATTGCTATATAATTACTTAAAAATTCTCTGTGCTGTTCACATGCTAACCATATTTTTTGTCTATTTAAGTGTATTGATGGATTTGACCATACTATCGCATATTTTGCTTTATTATCGCATAATCTAGCACTGCAAATTTTATCTTTTATACCTTTGTGTAACATTCATGTCACCTCTATTTGATTATTAGCATTTTGTGCACTCATGTAAGTGACACTAAATCTAAATATTGTTCATCCCACATATCTTCATCTCCATCAGGAAGCAATAATACTTTATCTGGATTTAATGCAAGCACAGCTTGTTCATCATGTGTCACAAGCACTACTGCTCCTTCATAGTGAGCTAAAGAATCTAAGATTTCTTCTCTACTTGCAGGATCAAGGTTATTCGTAGGTTCATCGAGAAGAAGAACATTAGCTCCCGATGTGACTAACATTGCTAATGCTAATCTGGTTTTTTCTCCTCCTGATAATACTTTCACTTTTTTGTAAATATCGTCACCTGTGAATAAGAATTGTCCAAGTATTTTTCTTATTTTTGTTTCATCTAAATCAGTCGTGCTTGCCTCAAGATTTTCAAATATATTTTTTTCACTATCTAATGTTTCGTGCTCTTGCGCATAGTATCCAATTTTTGCCCCGTGTCCTAACTGTACACTTCCCCACGTTGGTTCTTCTATCTTTGCGAGCAATTTCAGTAAAGTTGTTTTACCAGCACCATTTAAACCTAAGACTACTATTTTTCTTCCTCTGTCAACATTTAAATCTATATCAACAAACACTTCATTACTACCATATGTTTTAGTTAATTCTTTAGTTGATAATGGTAGTTTTCCGCATGGTAATGGTGAAGGAAATTTCAATTTAGCCACTTTTTCTTTCACTCTTTCAGCAGGCAACTGCTCAAGCATTTGTTCAGCTCTACGTATCATTTGCCCTGCAGCTACAGCTTTTGTGGCTTTCGCTTTCATTTTTTCACCTTGCTCTAGCAATATCTGCGCTTTTTTCCTAATGTTGTGTTCTTGTTTTTTCCATCTTTTTACATCATCTTCTCTTTGCTTGCAATATAATTTATATCCCATATTGTACATATCTATAGTTTGCCTATTAGCATCAAGGAAATATATTTGATTTGCAACTTCTTCTATCAGCTTAGTATCATGCGATATTATAATGCATCCTCCATTATAATTTTTTAAGTATTGACGTAACCAGATTATCGAATCATGATCTAAATGGTTTGTTGGTTCGTCTAACAGTAGTGTTTTAGCTTGTGAAAATAGTATGCGTGCAAGTTCTACTCTGCGTCGTTGCCCACCTGATAATGTATCTAATTCCTTTAGAGCAGTTTTTTCATCTATTCCCAGATTTGCGCATATACTCAATGCTTCTGCCTTTGCAGCCCATCCTCCGTTAATTGTAAATTCATGGTCTAATTTTATATATTTTTCCATTGCTTTTTGCTGACGAGGACCTTGTAATGTTGCCATTTGAAGCTGTGCTTTTTCTATTTTTTCTAAGGTCTTATTTATTCCTCTAATGCTTAATACTCTATCTATAGCTTTCATCTTAGGATCAGCATAGCTTGGGTCTTGAGGTAAATACCCTACTTTTTTTTCATCTGTTGTTATTGTGCCAGAGTATTCGATATTTTCTAAATATTTTTCATCTTTTGTAATTACTCTCATTAAAGTTGTTTTGCCTGCACCATTTCTACCAATTAGGGCTATTTTCATTCCTTTATCGACTTTAAAAGTAACTGATTTCATAAGAAATCGTTCACCTATATTTATGTTCAAATCTGTAACTTGAATCATATGTTGAATCCTAATGCTTGAAGTTGTTGTCTGCCATCCGGTGTTATATTATCAGTACTCCATGGTGGAAGCCACACCCAGTTTATTTCTATTTCTTCAACTAGCCCTGATAATACGTATTGTATTTGTGTTTGTAACATATCAGTGAGTGGACAAGCTGGTGACGTTAGTGTCATGTCAATTACAGCTTTCCCATTCTCATCTAGTGAGATTGCGTATATTAGTCCAAGATCAACTATATTTATTCCCAATTCCGGATCTATAACATCTTTTAAAGCTTGTTCAATATCGTTGGCAGTAATATAGTCTTGTTGTAGTAAATTTGTTATTGAATTTTGATTATTTTCTGTAACATTATTTTCATTTTTTTGTGTGTCATTTTCATTCTTTATAATATTTGTTACGTTTGTTGCACTGTTTTGTTTATGCAAATAACTGTCACTGATTTTTTTACGTTCAGGAATTATATCTGTAGATTCCATGGGATTTGTCATTTATATTCCTTTTTATTTGATGTTCAATTTAGCATATAAAATTTTCATATTTTCAATTTAAATCTAGAATTTATTGATTTTCTGATACTGTTTCAGGGCTGTCTTTTGTGTCCTGTAGAAATATTGTTTTAGGTTCAGCTTTTTGTTCTATCACTTGTTTTGTTATTATTATTTTCTCAAGTCCTACAACACTTGGTGCTTCAAACATTATTGGTTGTAAGATTTCTTCCGCTATTGATGCCAAGCCTCTGGCTCCTGTTTGTCTAGATATTGCTTTTTTAGCTATGGCATATAATGCTTCTGGTTCAAATTCTAGTTCTATACCATCGAGTCTGAATAATTCTTTATATTGTTTTATTAAAGAATTTTTTGGTTCTACTAGTATTTTGCAAAGTGTTTTTTCATCTAATGGTCGCACATGCGTTATAACTGGTATACGTCCAACAAATTCAGGTATAAGACCAAATTTACGTAAGTCATCATTTGTTACTTTTTCGTAAATATTTTCTATTTCTTCATACGAGTCAAGGTCTGATCCAAATCCAGTAGGTTTTTTTATACCAAGCCTTTTTTTAACTATATCTTCTATTCCTGCAAAAGCACCTGCCACTATGAATAATATTTTTGATGTATCTATTTGTAAGAATTCATCTCTAGAACTTTTGGTTCCTCCTAAATTGTATCTTACAGGTAATGTAACAAGGCTTCCTTCAATCATTTTTAGTAAAGCTTGTTGCACACCTTCTCCACCAATATCTCTGCACAGTGAATTTGTAGGATTTTTAGCGGCTATTTTATCTATTTCATCTATATATATTATTCCACGTTCAGCTTTAGCTATATTTTTGTTTACTGAATTCACAAGTTTTAATAGTATGCTTTCAACATCTTCACCAGAATATCCTGTCTGCGTAAGTGTTGTAGCATCTGCTATAACAAATGGCACATCTAAAAGTTTTGCAAGCGTTCTTGCTAAATGTGTTTTTCCAGTACCTGTCGGACCTAGAAGCATTATATTTGATTTCGTCACTTCTGTAGATAAAGGTGATTGTGTATCTGAAGAATTGACTCTTTTATAATGATTATATACAGCAACTGATAATGCTTTTTTGGCTGTTTCTTGTCCGATTACGTATTCTTGCAAGAAATTGAATATTTCTTTAGGTTTCGGCAGTTTTTTTATACCTTCTTGACTGTCATATTTTTTTTCTTCAACAATTTCTTTGCACACGTATATGCATTCATCACAAATGTATACACCAGGACCTGCTATTAGTTGGTTTACTTGTTTTTGGTTTTTACTACAAAATGAGCAAACTAACAGTTCTCGTTCGGACAAGAAATCTCCTATTATTTCTCTTTACGTGGCTGTAGAATTTGATCAACTATACCATATTCCAAAGCTTTCTCTGCTGTTAATATATTATCACGTTCGATATCTTTGGATATTTGTTCAGCTGTACGATTTGTATGTTTTGCTAGTGTTTGTTCTAGCCATTGACGCATACGTAATATTTCATTTGCATGTATTTCTATATCTGAAGCTTGAGCGAATGCTCCTTCAAATGATGGCTGATGTATCAGCACTCTAGAATTAGGTAAAGCTAAGCGTTTGCCAGGTGTTCCTGCAGCAAGTAATATTGCTGCTGCTGATGCGGCTTGGCCTAAACACACTGTTTGTATTTGTGGCTTTATATATTGCATAGTGTCATAAATTGCTGTAAGTGCTGTAAAAGATCCTCCAGGAGAGTTGATATACATTGTAATCGGGCTATCTGGATCTTGTGATTCTAAAACTAAAAGCTGAGCCATTATGTCATCTGCTGAAGCATCATCTACTTGCACTCCGAGAAAAACAATGCGATCTTCAAATAATTTTGAATATGGACTTTGTCTTTTATAACCATAAGCTGTACGTTCTTCAAATTCAGGTAGAATATAACGTGACTGTGGCATTACATGACGTGGATTTGAAATACCGATCGAATTTGCTGACATACTATCTGTTGTCATGTACATAGAATCTTGCATGCGTGAAAAATTATTCATTGTCATTTCCTTTTTATTCCTTGTTACCGCTTATTTTATGTCACTAGTACCTAATGAGCTTGCATGCTCTATAACATGGTCAACGAAACCATACTCTTGTGCTTGCTTTGCTGTGAACCAACGGTCACGATCAGCATCCGAAGTGATTTCTTCAAATGTTTTACCAGTTTGTTCAGCTGTGAGCTGTGCTAAAGTTTTTTTCATATTCAATATTAGTTCTGCATTTATTCGTATATCAGTTGCTGTTCCTCCTATGCCACCTGACGGTTGGTGCATCATTATACGCGCATGTGGTGTTGCATATCTTTTACCTTTGGCTCCTGAAGACAAAAGGAACTGCCCCATCGATGCAGCTAAGCCTACTGCTACTGTTGCAACATCTGGTTGTATATATTGCATAGTGTCGTATATTGCCATTCCTGCAGTCACTGATCCTCCAGGTGAATTAATATACAAATAAATATCCGAATTAGGATCTTGTGCAGCTAAAAGTAGCATTTGTGCACATATTGCATTTGCATTTTCATCTTTTACTTCAGATCCTAACCATATGATACGTTCTTCTAGCAACCTATCATACACGTGATCTGTTAATCCCATAGATGAATTTGTTCCACTGGCTTGCGGTAATGACATTGCTCCTCCTGCAATATTTAACTGAAAATATTTAACTAACAATACATTATCTTATATTTGTTAAAGTTTATAGATAGATTTGCTTTGTTTCGCTATAAGCATATGACAAGTATTTTATCCACATTTTTAATAATTCTTTAAATTTTTATCTTTATGTAAGAATATATAATCTTCGAGTCATTAAATTAATGCAATTTTATTTTCTATATTCAATATTTTTCTCAATTTTTTGTATTAAGTATTTGCTAGTAAAATATTTATAATACATTTTTATTATTGAAATTTCACATAAAAATATTGTGGGCACTTTTTAGTACCCACAAAACGCTGAATTTTCTTGATGTTTTATTATTTCTTTTCTTTTTCAGGAGAATTTTCAACATCTTCATCGTCTGTCTGTTCAGGTTCCTTAGTGTATTCACTTAAATCAACAACATTTCCATCAGTATCTTTTACTGTTGAACGGCGCAAAACTGATACTAATGCTTTGTTGCGTGTTATATCAGCAACCATCATACGCATTTGCTCTGAATTGGCTTTTGACAAAATTTGAGATGGATCTACACCATAAGCCTGTGCTACTTGGAACATGTATTCAAGTAATTCACGTTGTGAAACTGTAATATTTTCTTTTTCAGCAATAACATCCAAAAGTATTTGTTCACGCATTGTCTGTTCAATTTCTGCGCGTACTTTTTCTTTTTCAGTTTTCTTCATGTTCTGTGGAACACGTGACTTTAATTCTGCTTTTACAAGATCAGTTGGAACAGGAAATTCTTCAATTTTTTCTTTTATTATATCGAATACTTTGTTACGTGCTTGAAGAGCTCTATCTGTTTCTTTGCGTTCAGCTATTTTTTTACTTAATTCTGTACGCAATTGTTCAACTGTGTCATGCTCTGAAGCTAACTGTACAAACTCATCGTCAACTTCTGGTAATTCTTGTTCTTTAACGCTTTTTACTACAACATTAATATCGGCTTTTTTACCAGCATGTTCTCCGCCAATTAGTTCAGATTTGAATTTTTTCTTCTTTCCTGCTTCTAATCCGATTAGAGCTTCATCTAGGCCTTCAATCATTGATTTTGAACCGACTTCATAAGAATATCCCGAAACAGAATCAACTTGTTCGCCTTTAATTGTTGCTGTTAAATCTATGGAAACAAAGTCTCCTTCTTCAACTTTGCGTTCCACGCCTTTTAATGTACCGAAACGTTTACGTAAAGCTAATAGTTCTTCGTCAATATCCTCATCATTTACTTTGATTTTATCAACTGTTACTTCTAGGTTATCAAGATTTGGAAGCTCAATGTCTGGACGAACTTCTACTGTTATAACTATTTTAAGATCTTCGTCTCTTCCTTTGCCTTCAACGCCAGGTGCTTGAGTTACTTCAATGTCAGGCTGACCCATTGGCACAACTTTAGCTTCTGAAACTGCATCATCATAAAGATGTGGCATTGCTGTACGTGCTGCTTGTTCGACAACTGCACCAAATCCAACGCGACTGTCAACAACTCGTGGTGGCACTTTGCCTCGACGGAAACCTGGTATGTTTATCTGTTTAGCAATTTCTTTATAAGCAACAGTTATATCTGTTTGTATTTCGCTCACTGGCACTTCAACATTTAGCTTGACTTTTGTAGGTTCAAGCCTTTCCACGGTTGTTTTCACTGTGTTGCACTCCATAGAAAATAGTAGGTACGACTATCTATACCTTTATAGATAGGCCTTTAACAAGGCTATAGACTAATATATTTTATTGCATTTATCATTAAAAATACAATGCTTACAATTGTATTAGTAAAATTAGATATATTTTATTATTTTGCAAACGAGTATTTTACAACTTTTTACATGTTACTTTTATCTTTTATTTTACGAAAATGTATTTTATTGCAACAAGTAACGAGTCATTTTTCATACAGACTTTGAGAACAATCTTGAAATTATCCGCCTGAATCGTGTTTTGCTTTTTTCTTCAATAATAGAATAAACCAATTCTCCAACTGCTAACGCAGATTTTTCACTGTCTAAATATTCTAAAGATGGAACGTAAGTTTTATTGCATAATCTATCTGAGACTAAGCTAAATACTTCGCTATAAGTATTAGCAACATCAATACAATTTTTTTCAGCCATAAAATTAGAAAATAAAATTTGGTGCTTATCTATATGCTCTCCTAAATCAGGATCTCTAGGCACTACAATTGGACGATACCCATCGCGAATCCATTGCATCATAATTGACGGGCCTCCTTGACATATTAGTACTTTAGCTTTCGCGCGAAGCAAATCCATTTGTGCATTGTCTAGACTATCCACACCAAATGCAATTTTTGGCGGATCAGATGTGCCATATTGTACAAGTATATTCAGATTTGTTTCTTGAGCTAATTGGTCAGCCCATTCAACTAGGCGCGCGAACGGAAAATGACAAGTGCCAAGCATTACGGCTATATCAATATTTGATAATATGTCATTTATTTTATTATCAAGCTTGTCAAGTTTCACAATAGCGCTCCTACAACAGTAGATTTTGGATATAGTTTTTGCTGTTCTTGCCATTGCACACCAAAAGAGTCTGCAACATGATAACAAATACGTCCAGACATAGATGGTATTTCAATACGGTCAAATACTTCTATATATAAAGTTGCGATACCTAAAAGTCTTGCTAATATTATAAAAATAGCACCAATAGATGCACCAGTCGACACTACAATGTCAGGACGAGGATGCAATCGAAATAAAATTTTAAAAGCTAGGAGAACGCTTTTTACTAATCCTCCAATTTTCCGATCAGGACAGTGCTTAGCCCAAAAGACTTTTTCTTCTTTTAGCACATTTTTAGCATCAGGCGTATCAAATGTAACCCATAACCTGTCATGCTTTTCATACCACGGTTTCATTGTTACTATTTGCGCTAAATGCCCGCCCGAAGAACACGCAAAAAGTATGCGAAGTTTTTTTTCATCACTATTTTTCTCATCATTAGATGTCATAGCGCAACTTTGCTTATTTTTGTTTTTTATACCAATATTTTTTGCTGTTTCTTTCATATTGAATAAGTTTTCTTTAATATATATGCTTTCAAACACTTATAGCTTATCACTTTCATTTTATAATTGAAAAATAAATATTTTATATGATTTTGAAGTGTTTTTATGCTTATTGCTATTTTTTATACGTTTCAGGAAGTAAAACTGAAAAGCCGAGGCTGATAAATAGAATAATAGGTATAGAAAGAAAAGGTATGATAGATTGTTCAGCAAAATAACTTTGCAAGTACCCTGGTAAAAATATAAGAAATCCTGCACCTACAAATTGTGTACCATTTACAAGAGATGATGATGTACCTGCAAGTTTTACGCCTGCGAGTTCTCCTGCCATAGTGAAACCAAGCATGGAGCCTCCTGCGCAAAATCCGAATAAGAAATATAATATGCCAACGGTAATTGCACTAGAAAAAGTTCCTATTATTGTATATAAAATTATAATCGCTTGGAAAGACACACTGCCGATAAGAAATAGACGACGATTTCGCGCCATGTTTGATAAGAATGCGAATATTGGCGATCCTAAAGCTAAACCTAACCATCCCCATGGTAGAACTAAGGATGCAACATTTTTATCTAAACTATGCATCATAGCTATATCAGTCCCCCACACTGTACCGACTGAAAGCATTCCTGCAAAACTTGCCGCGCTCAATAGTAATATTACCCAAAGTTTTGGTTTAGAAAGTGTTGTTTTAATGTCTGATTGAACATGTGATAGAAACTCTATTGGATGATGTGGCCATTTACGTGTTGCAGATATTTCAGGAGGGTCACGTAATATTATTACGCTCAAGATTGCAAGTATTATTCCCACGAATGCCATCGAGTATAAAAGGTTATGCCATCCCCAAACATCTATTACATATGTCAGTATATTTTGATTTATTGTTGCACTTACTGATGCAATAAATTCTACAAATGCAAATAATATTCCAAATTTCGCCATTCCAAACCATACGCCACCTGTAGTGCCTGCTCCGACGAAACCGCAACACGCTCCTAAAGCTATTAGCATTTGACTTATTATAAGTAATTGAAAGCTAGATATTGTCGCAAATGAAAAAATCCCTATTGATAAAAGTGTCATAGCTATAGGTAGAACTCGTCTTATTCCTGCACGATCTAATAGAGATCCCGAGATAAGCTGAAAAATCGCGAATGACCACGTATATGTTGCACCTACGAGTCCTATTTGTGTTGAAGATAAATTATTTGCGTTTGCAACTTCATGCTTTATTATTGCGTAACCAGTTTGATATGAAAATACTAATACTACGAATGCTACTGCAAGTATCCATGAACACCACGCAATTATTGTATTTTTTCGGTCTCGTTTTTCATATGTTATTGTGTGAGTAGTATTTTTTACAGTGTTTTTATTTTTTTCATGTTTTTGTTCGTTCATTTTTACTCGCATTTTCATTTTTATAGTGATGTATATATTTTGAAATTTTTATTATTTATGAGCACAATTTTCATTGTTTTACAAAGACACATACTCGTAAATAGTAAAATATAGTTATTCTAAATGCAAAATATTTTTTAGAGCATGTGTATTAAAAAGTAAGTGCTAGAATTATTTTTTGCGACAAATGTCTTATTTTTCAAGGTTTTTACTGATTATTTTCAAAAAATATTTTATTTATTTTCAGCATTAATATTTGAACAAAATCATAAAATGATACAAATTAGATAAAATGTTTCATATGTAATGTGGAAATTATTTAAATTTTAAGTAATTTTCATTAAAATCTTTTTCTATTTTGCAAATACCTCTGTTTTATTTTCAATTTTTTTTGTACATTTTTTTTCATAATTACGACTATAGACTAATTCATATTTTTTAGTTATTTGGAGAACCATGAATAAGAAACCTTACTATGCATTAACCGTAGCAGCATTAGCGAGTGCAACAGGCTTAGTTGGAGCTAGCGTAGCTACAGCTCAACCTGATACAACAAACTCACCTGCAATGACTGTATCTAATAAATCTGCTTTACAGCAAGCTGAGGAAAATCTAGCAAACGCAAAAAAAGAAGTTGAAAAACAAGAAAAAAACGTTGCTAAAGCTTCTAAAGCTACACAGGAAGCTAAAAAGAACTTAGACAATTCCAACAAAAAATTAGACTCTTCCACTCGAGCACTAGCTGAAGCAGAAGAAAAACTCCAAGAAGCTAAACTTGAACAAGAAGCAACTAAACATGCTCTTGAACAGATAAAAGACAGTAGCGAAGAAGCTAAAAAACAACATCCTGTTAAAAGCAAAGAAGTCAAAGACGCTGAAGATGTTGCACAAAATGCACAAACTAAACTTGACAAAGATAAAAAAGCTAAAGATGAAAAAGCTAAAGATGTACAAGAAAAAAACACTGAATACGAAGCAAAGAAAACTGCAACAAAACAAGCTTTACAAGAAGTAGAAAAAACTAAAAACATTGAAGAAGAAGGCAAAAAAGAGCGCGCCAAATTTGAAGAAGAATTAAAAGTCGCTAAAGAAAATGAGACACAAGCAAAGCAAAAGCTTGAAGAAGCAAAAAATACTCAACAAGAAAAACAAAACGATCTTGAAAGAATAACTAACGAAGAAGCAGGTAAAGTAAGTTCCGCACAAAGCGCACACGAACAAGCAACAAAAAGAGTGCAAACTTTAGAAGGCGAAATAGAGAAAAATAAAAAATTAAAAGAAGAAGCTGACAAAAGAGTTGCAAGTGCAAATAGCGAAAATGAAGCTAAGCAACGCGCAAAGCAAGCTGCAGAACAAGGATTCAGAGAAGTTGAAAATAGGCTCTCTGCTTTGAATTCTGAAATTTCGCAATTAAAAAACCGCAAA
>CAMPYB010000025.1 GCA_946998115.1 uncultured Actinomyces sp.
AAACTTGCACCCACCTAATCAGCTTTTGACATCAATACGACGCTCTCGACGTGGTATGTGTGTGGGAAAAGATCGTAGCAGACAAACTGTTCAATTTTGTACCCGCAAGAAATAGCCACTTTAAGATCGCGAGCTAGAGAAGAAATATCGCATGCAATATAAATAAAATATTTAGGAGAAATTTTTTCACAAATACTACGAGTAACATCTGTGCCACATCCTGATCTGGATGGGTCTACAAGCACACAATCGAAAAAACCATATTTTTCAGAAAGCTTATATATAAAATTCTTGTCAATACTAGCTTTTAAGCATTCAAAATTTTTATAATCAGATAAATTTTCTTTAGCATTTAATGTAGCTATTTTATTTCCTTCAACTGATACCACTTTGCCTTTTTCACCTATGAAATCAGCTATAGGCTTAGTGAAAAGACCGCTACCACTATATAATTCTAAAATTTTTTTGCCTTTTAATTTATTACTTATTTTTTCCGAAATAATGCTTTTATCGTCAATAGAATTAGTTTTTATAGATAAAGGATTGAAATTAGAATATGCTGAAAAATCTGTGCCTGATAGTGCTTTTAAAACACAATCAACTAAAATATTAGGTGCCTTATAGTGTACTTGCCAAAAGCTAGAAGGATCGATTTCATATTCGTATTCTAAATCAAAAACGTTTATTTTTTGATAAATTTTTTTATTATAAATGTTCCCTGCACTATCATAAACATTATTATTTATTCTAAAGAAAACTCTATTTAGAGAATCTACAATACAATAGACGATATCGCCGGGTGAAATTTTATTTTTAATTGGATTATTTTCAGTTAAAATACCAGTATCTAAAATTTCTTGAGCCGCAAGAGGCATATTATCAACGTGGACAATATTATTACTATGATATTTACTCATTCCTAATTTGCCATCGTTGTCGCAAACAAAAATCATGCGTGTACGCCAATGTAAATGGTTATCTTTACTTATACTAGTATTATTATTGAAATTGTTTACATCACGCACTAATACTGGCGGTAGCATACAAAACTGTTCCCAAACTTTTTCACCACCTATGCGTCTAATACAATCATGCAAAACATCTGTTTTCCATTTCAACTGGTCTTTATATGCAACATGAGAAAGTTCCATTCCGCCTATTTTTTTTTCATCGCCTTCAACCCAAATATTACTTATACGACTTTTGGATGGCAAAATGACTTCTATGAGTCTTCCAACTGAATATTTTTTCTTATTTTCAATAATTTCAACAGAAACTTTTTCACCAGGAATTACTTTAGGAATAAAAATAACTTTTCCATCAACATGACTTATGCATAATCCTTTATGTACAGGCTTGCTAACTATGCATTCACAATATTTATTCAAAACGATCCTCCATATTTCAAAATTATGCAAACTCGAAACTAATTATCTCTATTTTTATTTTCTAAAATTACATCTTCTGGCGCATCTACACGAGATTTAATATTAACATATCTATCTTCCACATCATCAATACGCCATGGCACTATAGATAAAACAACACCAGGGATGAATAATAAACGCGTTTTTAAATTACGTGCAGTCTTGTTGTGTAATATATTTTCCCACCAGTGTGGCACTAAATATTCAGGTATAAAAATAACAACCAAATCGCTTGGAGACGATTTCCTCATTGAACGTACATATCTTATTAATGGTCCAGTAATTTCTCTAAAAGGAGAATGCACAAATGTTAAAGGAATTTTCAAACCAGAATTTTCCCATTGATCATATAATTTTTCAGATTCATTATCATCAACAGCAACAGTTAAAATCTCAATACTGGAAGGATTAGTAGCTCTTGCGTAAGCAATAGCTCTCATAGATGGTTTGTGTAATTTTGAAACTAAAACAATAGCATGTACACGTGAAGGTAAAACTCTGGATTCAGCATAATCTTCAACATTCAATTGCTTACTGACTCTGTTATAGTGGCGATCAATAGCTTTCATAATAGTGAAAACTACAAAAATAGTCGCAAATATAATAACGGTAGTATAGTTGTCGCGTGTAATAATTATTATAAGTAGGATAATTATGCTGGCAGTCATACCTAAAATATTAATCACAAATGAATGTTTAATATATTTGCGTTTTTTATATTGCGTTTCAAAACAAAGTTTTTTATTCCAATATTTCACTATAGAAAATTGTGACAAAGTGAAAATAATAAAAATAGTTATAGTATACAATTGAATTAAGCTTGATAGTTCAGCTCCAAAAATAAACACTAAGAAGCAAGAAAGAATTACTAAAACAATAATACCGTTAGAATATGTAAGCCTATCCCCACGTTTGTAAAGTTGTCTCGGCAAAAAACGGTCTCTGGATAAAAGTGAAGCCAAATTTGTAAAAGCATGAAAAGCTATATTACCAGCTATAACTAAGATAATAGCCGTCATAAAAATAATAAGATCAAATACAATATTAGTATTTGAAAATATGCTCGTTCCTAGTTGACCTATAATGGGAGAAATATTTATTTTTCTAATACGAAAGTCATGGAAAAGAATTTGATATATACCACCGATGAATCTTTTAATTCCGATTTCATTAGCTAAAAAGAAAACAGAAATTAAAACTATTGCAACAATAGATAGTAAAATCAACATAGATTTAAAAGAGTTTTTAGCAACAGGTTTGTCAAATAAACACACGTTATTGAATATGACGCCAATGCCACAAGCAAGAACGCAACCAGAAGCAAAAGCGGTCAACATTGAATAAAAAACACTATAATGTGAATAATCATAAAGCAATGAAGTATCATATTGTACTGTTTGTATTATAGGCAAGTTGCCTGAAAAATACTCGTAAAATCCATATGATAGTAAAGCAAAAATAAGAATTAAGAAAGCAAAAGATGGAATTGAAAAAAACTTATGATTTACAGGTATTCCTCTTAAATTGATCAAAGCTAAGAGTAGTATTATAATAAAGCAAATAAATATTTCGTCACCAGATAAAGCTGGGAATAAAATAGTGAGATAATGAGCGCTTGCAGATATAGATACAGATAGCAATAAAGCATAGCTTACGAGCAAAGTAGAGCCCATGAATATAGAAGAACTTTGCGATAAATTCGTAGATGTAATCTCGTAATCATTATTATCTTTAGGGAATTGCCGAATAATTCTTCCATAAGAAAAAGCAATAATAAAAACAGCCATAATAACTAGCAGTATTATTATCATGCAGGCGTGATTGCCAACTAAGTTGTTCATAGATAAAACAATAAATATTTCATCTGGAACATAAGCTATAGAAGAAAGCATAACTGCGCCCAAAATAGATATAGCTAAGTAATTAGGCAAAACTTTAGTTGATTCTTTATGAGAATGCATAGGCTTGCCAACAATTATTCTTTTTATTTTTCCAAATATATCATTCACAACACAAATTCTACTTTCAAATATATTCATAATTTCTTAGAGCACATATAAATATATAACAAAAGCAGAAGAAAAATGCATATTAGCACACATTAAAAAATAAAAAAGTAACAAAATTTCAAATAAACACTTATAAAAGATGAAAAATAAGGAAAATAATAGTATTTTTTCTTATGTGCATTTTGTAATTATGGGGTCTGGACGTGTAGGGTCAACACTTGCCACAACCCTAGATCAGCAAGGGCATTCAGTTGCCATAATTGACCAAAAAGCTGACGCATTTTTGCGATTACCCTCAAGTTTTACAGGTAGAAGAGTAAAAGGCGTTGGTTTTGACAGAGATATTTTAATACAAGCAGGCATTGAAGATGCATACGCATTTGCGGCTGTATCCAATGGTGATAATTCAAATATTATAGCTGCACGTATAGTAAGGGAAACTTTCGGAGTTTCTAATGTGGTTGCGCGCATTTACGATCCTGAAAGAGCAACCTTATATAGAAGATTAGGCATACCTACTATAGCGCCAGTAAAATGGTCAACAAATGCTATATTACATTGGATGTTACCAAGTAATTCATATCAAGAAATACATCATCAAAATAGTGATGAAATTAAAATTTTCAGAATAGTGCCACATCATTCTTGGATAGGTAAAACTTTAGGATTCATAGAAAAAATGTTGCCGATAAGAATAGTGTATTTTACACAGTTTTCTAGAAGTATGATTCCTGAAAGTGAATATGTTTTACAAGAAAATGATGAAATAGTTATATCAGTTTCAAATGATGATGCACCTAGAGTGAAAAGGATTCTATCATCAAAGCTAACATCTGAAAATTCAAATTAAAGAAGAAAATGGGGAAAAAATGCGTGCTTTAATCGCTGGAGCTGGATCTGTAGGTCGTTCAATAGCTAGAGAACTATTACAGAGAGGACATGAAGTAATACTCATGGACAATAATCCTGAATCTATGAAAATAGCAAGCGTGGCAGAAGCTGATTGGATTTTAGCAGATGCATGTTCCCCTATAGCTTTAGAAGAAGCAGGTATAAATGAGTGTGATGTAGCAGTATCTGCAACTGGAGATGATAAAGCTAACCTTGTAATATCATTATTATCTAAAACAAAATTTGCTGTTCCAAAAACTGTTGCACGTATAAATAATCCGAAAAATGAGTGGATGTTTAATGACACTTGGGGTGTTGACGTTCCAGTTTCTACTCCTAGAATAATGACTACTCTAGTTGAAGAAGCTCTCACAGTTAATTCATTAGTTTGTATATTTAATTTCCAAAAATCAGGTGCATACATGTATTCTTACACACTTGATGCATCTTCGTCGCTCCTTGGAGCTAAGATTAATAATCTTAAACTACCAGAATTTGCTTTATTATCAGCTATTATAAGAAATAACAGACCTATAATTCCGTCGTGGGAAGATGATATTTTTGAATTAGATGATGAAATATTGCTGATAGTTTCATCAAATGAAAAAAAAGATTTAGAAATAATTGAAAATGCATTTAAAGACGCTAAAAATCGCGTGGAAATACTTGATGACTTACCAGAAACCAAAAACGATTAAAATGTAAATATTTTACATAATCAAGTTTATTATTTTTTATTTGTAGTGGTTGTAGCACGTTTTAATTTTTTATAGTGTTCTTCAACATTATCCAAGAAAAATATAATATTACAACATATAGTGGAACAGATAAAACTATGTGAGCTATAGCAAGTGTTGTGAGATATGATAAGAAGTAAAGAGGAACTTTTACTACAGTTCGCAAAGCAAACATAAAAATCCAAAGCAAAGTTACATTTGCATATGTTCTATATTTTAATGGATTTTTTCTCCAAGATAAAGATTGATGTAAAACAAATTCAATTATTAATCCAATAATAGGTATTCTAAATAACATACTTATAATAAAAACAAGCATGTAAACTATATTTAACAAAATACCAAGTGCGAAAAAATCTTTAGCTTGTCCTGTATTCCAAACCCAAAAAGCACATATTATTACACCTGTAAGCCCAAAGAATAGTTGAGAAAAACTCTTATGTACAAAATAATTGATTAGCGCTAAAAATATTGCAATTGAAATTGCTCCACAAATTGCTATAAACAAATTTGCGACAACAATAAAGATTGAAATAAAAACTATGGTCGGCAAAATCGAAGATATAATGCCTAATATTCCACCAGCTGTTTTTATTGGTGAAAAGTCATCATTTAAAACTTTTGACATCTTGTCTTGAATAGTATTGCCAGATTCGTTGTTCACAGTTGTTTCGTCTCCCAATGCTTTTGTTTTATACGATCAAATTTTATACGCACTTAAATTTATGTAATCAATTAACACTTAATATTTTCTTATCATATTCAAATAAATCACAAACGTATTTTACATATTATTCATAATACGTCTAACAAAACAAATAATATAATGTAGTATATTGTAAATTATTTTAACAACTAAACCACAATTTTATATATAGGATTTATTATCGACAAATGACAATCTTGTTTCAACACTGTTCCTTCTACAATTAAGACAACACCAACTTGTATACCAGGAATATTTTTTCTACCAAGCCAAACTACATCAATCGACGCAGTTCCATCAAATAAAGAAATTCCAACACTTAAAGATCCTGTAGCTGAATGAGGAAAATAAGTAACAGATTTTACAACACCACCTATTTTTACTTGTTTTCTTTCATGCACATCACTAATAGGAAGCAAATCATATTTACTTAACAATTTTTTTTCTTCATCAATATTATCAGTACTAGTATTGAAAAAATTTTTAAAAAATTTTAGCATTTATAACTCACTTTTATTCTCCAGTTTCATTTAACATTTCATTCAACTCATCAGGCAAAGTGAGCAACAAGATCTCCCCAGGAGGTAATGGTTGTGTGCCACGGTCAACAACAATTTTTTCAATTATGTCATTAATTTCTTCCGCTACTTTATCATCAAATAAAGCTTTTCCTGTTATTATTATGCGAAGCACCCATCTGTTTCCATTAATTCCAAGGTATTTTATAGTTTCAATTTCAGTCCTACCATCAGGAGTAGAAACAGCAATGTTAGTTATAAGCTCTTTCCCAAATTTTGATTTTTTCCTATCTATAGTTCCTCTTTTTTTATTTATATCTTCAATTAAAGTAGCCTGTAATTCATCCCACGTATGAGGTGTCTTACTATCCGTGAGAGCCATAATATTAATTGCCGTATCATTTTGCACTAAAGAAACACTTAAATACAAATCTTCTTTATCACTAGGTTGTGGTATCACTTGCATTCCAGGTATTGCTGGTATTCTTATCGCTCCCATATTTAGCCTTTTAATATGCTTATAATCATCATTGATATCGTACGGACCCGTCTTACTCGGCTCCGATTGCACATTATCCAGCCAATTTCTAATTGACTTACCATCTATACCGCTATTATTTTTACTATTATTTTTACGCCCAAAAAGTCCCATTCTTGTTCCTTCTTTTATTGTTAAATAGTATTCATCTAAACAGCAGTACCTTCAAATTTAAAATTTGAACACGCATTTATAGTAAAAACTAAAACGCGCAATCACTGCAAATAGGTTCATCACTATCTGAATTAGCCATTTGAGAAATATGGTGCACCAAAAAACAAACAGAACAAGTAAATTCATCATCCTGTCTTGGTAACACTCTCACAGATAATTCTTCACCAGATAAATCAGCACCCGGTAGCTCAAAATTATCAGCTACTTCGATTTCATCATCTTCTAAAGAAGATGAAGATGTGCTTTGGCGTCTGGATTGCAATTCCTCAAATGAATCTTCTTGAACATCATCATCAGTTTTACGAGGTGTATCGTAATCTTTAGCCATTGAATACCCTTCCAATATTATAAATAAATAATTATTTGCTGCTGAATAATAACATTATTATCTTAAAAAATCTATCTTCTATGTAGTAAAATTCATGTTTTTTATTCTGTAATAGTGTACGATAATATATGAATGTTCAACTGATACGAGTTGATGTTGTTAGGAGGCAGTGTGCTTGAACTAGAACTATTAGGATTACACAATGATGGGAATTATCTTGTTCTAACGGCTGAGGATGGTTCTAGGTACACCCTATTGATTAATGACGCTTTACGCGCGGCTGTAAGAAAGGACAGGCCACACTTAGAAGCAATACATGCCGCTAATTCATCTTTAAGTGTGAAAGATATACAAAAACTAATTCGAGCTGGTGCAAGTGTCGAAGAAATAGCCGTTACATACGATTTATCTATAGAACGTTTACATAAGTACGAACGACCAATACTTGCTGAACGCGCTTGGGCTGCTGAACGCGCTTTATCATGTCGCATAAATGGTGAATTAGATGCTCCTCTTCTTGGTGATATTGTTATAGATAGATTAGCAGCTCGCGGAGTTGATCCTAACCTTATGGAATGGACTGCTATCAAAAAAAATGATGACCCGTGGGAAATTATTTTGACCTTTGTACAAGGCACTATTGAAAGACAAGCTCACTGGTCAATGGAAGAAAATGGTAATGGAATTTTTGCAATAGATGAAGAAGCTCATTGGCTTACAGAAACAGCTATGCCACCAACTATACCCGATATTGTAGTTCCTATATCTTCCACACAGACAGAAGACGAAAAAAATGGCGAAGATATGCCTGAAAATACGCAACAGCTTTTAGATCAGCTCAGCGCAAATCGCGGTATAAGGCAGAATGCTGATATATATGGTGAAGATATCACAAAACAAACACAAAACCATGATGTAGATAACGTTATTGCTCTATCTAATATTTCTCAAATAAATAATGATCAGACGGAAGTAAATTTATTTGGAGCACTACCGAATATTCATAAAGATGAAGACAAACAGGCTAATTCTTATAGTACTGAAGAAAATAATTTTCATATCGTTGATTCTGAAAACTACAATAAAGATGCACAAAATATAAACGATGAAATTACTAATAATCAGCTTGAAGATACAAAGACACAACTTTCACTGCCAATAATTAAAACTCAAGAAAATAAAATGTCTGCTTCATCTAATAGGAAACCTGCTAAAAGACAATCTGTCCCAACATGGGATGAGATAGTTTTTGGTGGGAGAACAAAATAATTTACAATATGTGAAAATGTGTATTTAAAAAAAGCAGATTAAATTAATCTGAAAGTGTGAACATAGTATTGTAATGTTATTTAAATGCATATAAGCATGGAATTAACATTTCTTCATCAGTAATTGAACCATGTACACCTTTCATAGCACGCATTTGAGGCATATGTCTTTTTTTATCATAAATTACGTAATTTTTTTTAGCAAAAATAACACAATCACCTAATATTTCCCACGCTTTATTTTCAAAAATATTTTTATTACAAATATGAGGTTTTTTTGCTGTCACAACATATGCTTTATCATCTAAAAATAATTCTAAATGTTTTAAAATTTTTTCTTTTTCTTCAATGCGTAAAGTATTTTTCAAATGTACATGTAAACTACGCGGTTCACCAGCAACATTTTCAATACAATCATAATATTTAAAATCATTCAAATATATTTTATTTTCTTCATCAACATTTATCATTCCATGATCTGCAACTACTATAAGCAAAGTCTTAGAAGCCAAACGTGAATACAATTCACTTATAAATCTGTCAAAACTTTCAATTTCTAAATCCCAAAAATAGTTTTCACTACCCTGTCTGTGACCTAATTGATCTATTTTTGCCCAATGTGAATAAATAAATTTAGCATTTTTTCTATTCAAAAAAATAATTTTATCAGTAATTTCGCTATGAGAATTTACGCTTACAAAAGTACTTGCTTTAAAAGAAGCAGAAGTAAAACCAGAATTTTCAAATTTTGACATTCCGACAAAAAAAGATTCAATCATATTGTTAGATAATATTTCAAACCACGTTTGAGTAGGTTGAAAAATATCCGGTTTTAAATGACAATTTTCAAAAGAAAGCAGTTTTACTAATTTTTTATTTTTTGGATCAATAATTGACCATCCTAACATATTAGTTTCAGACGGCATTGAACTAGTAGTAAGAGTAGTTATTGCACTAGTTGTTGTTGAAGGAATGCATGTAGAAATTATTTTCGCTCTCATTTTTCTCAAAAACGGAGCATAATTTTGAGCATTTTTAAGATTTATAGCACCTAAAGCATCAGCTAGAATAAGAACAATTTTATCGGGTTTATTTTCGTTATTATTGCTGGCACTATTTTCAATTGAAATAGCAGTTTGAACATTATCTTTATCAAATTCTAAATCTAAATCATATTTTTCATCCACGAACTCAGATAATATTCCAGCAGTTTTAAGGCAAGCAGGAATAACTTGATCTATACAAATATTTTTTTGAGCATCTTTTTTTATATCAATTTGCTGAAAAAAAGCCATTTTTATTTTCCCTGTATTAGAATTAACTATATTACAGTTTATATATAGAATAGGTATTTGTCTTTATGTCAGAAGAAAAACTAGAAGAAAATATTATCGATATTAATGTTTGCGATGAAATGGAAAATTCTTTTTTAGAATATGCTTATTCAGTAATATATTCTAGAGCTTTGCCTGACGCTAGAGATGGTTTGAAACCTGTGCAAAGACGCATACTATTTCAAATGAAACAGATGGGGTTGTTACCTGATAAAGGACATGTCAAATCTGCAGGTGTTGTTGGTGATGTTATGGGAAAATTGCACCCTCATGGAGACAGTGCAATATATGATGCTTTGGTACGCATGGCTCAGCCTTTTTCTCTTAGACTCCCTCTTATAGATGGACATGGAAATTTTGGCACATTAGATGATGGTCCTGCAGCATACAGGTATACGGAAGCAAGACTCGCTCCGCCAGCTTTAGAATTAACAAATAATTTAGATGAAAATGTTGTAGATTTTATACCAAATTACGATAACCGATATACTCAACCTGAAGTTTTGCCTGCATCTTTCCCTAATCTTCTTGTAAATGGTTCAAGCGGAATTGCTGTAGGTATGGCAACAAATATAGCACCACATAATTTAGGTGAATGTATAAAAGCTTGCATATATTTATTAGATAATCCAAATGCAACCATTGAAAAAATAATGGAATTCATTCCAGGACCTGATTTACCTGAAGGCGGAATAATAATTGGATTAGATGGAATAAGACAGGCTTATGAAACAGGTAAAGGTTCTTTTAAAACTAGAGCTAGAACTAAAATTGAAAGAATTACAGCACGTAAAGAAGGAATTATTGTTGACCAGCTTCCATATATGGTAGGCCCTGAAAGAGTGATTGAAAAAATAAAAGAAGCTGTTTCATCTAAAAAAATACAAGGAATCACTAATGTAACTAATTTAACTGATAGACATAATGGGCTTCGTCTTGTAATAGAAATAAAAAATGGTTTTAATCCTAAAGCTGTTTTGGAAACATTATTCAAATATACGCCTATGGAAGAATCTTTTTATATGAACAATGTATGTTTAGTAAATGGCACACCTAAAACTTTAGGTATTAAAGCAATTTTAACAGTATTTTTAGAGCATAGAATTAATGTTGTACGTAGAAGAACTTCTTTCAGGCTAGAAAAAAAGAAACAAAGACTACATTTAGTTAACGGTTTACTATTAGCTATTGCTGATATTGATCAAGTTATAACAGTTATAAGACAAAGCAATGATGCACAAACTGCTAAAAATAATTTAATTGAAATATTTAAATTATCAAATGAACAAGCGGAATATATATTGGAGCTCAAATTACGCAGATTAACAAAATTTTCAAAAATAGAATTAGAAGCTGAAAAAAATGATTTACAAGAAGAGATAGAGCATTTATGTGAATTATTAGATGACAATAAAAAACTAGTGAAACAAGTTCAAAAAGAATTGCAAGAAGTATCTGATAAATATTCTTCGCCTAGAAAAACTATTTTAATTGATGAAAACATTACAATAGGGATAGAAAATACTAAAGATAAAATTTCTAGTAAACGCACAAATAATAAAATTCCATTAAAATTTTCAGATCAACCTTGTAAAGTAATTCTTACATCTACAGGTATGATTGCTAGAATTACAACAAATAATAATTTATATGAAGGCACACTTAGAACACGAAATGATGCTATAAATACTAGCATATCCACTACTACTCTTTCTGAAATAGGCATAATCACATCTGATGGTAATTTACATAAAATAAAAGTTATAGATTTAGTACCACTACCATATAAAGATGGCGTTTTCTCCTTTGATGGTGCAATAAATGCAAATGATTTCTTAGAAGAAAATTTGCAATCAAACGCAAAAGTTATTGGAATAATAGATTTGTCAAATAAATCTACCACACTGATTATGGCAACTAAAAATGGGATGATAAAAAGAATGCGTCCCGAATATTTAGAAAATAAAGAAATTTTCCAAATAATACTTTTAGATGCTGAAGATGAATTAATTGGCGTAAAACATTGTGATTTTAGCTGTGAAATAGTGTTAATTTCTAATCAAGGTCAAGCTTTACGGCTTTCTTCCGATAAAATAAGACCTCAAGGTCGCCTGTCACGTGGAGTATTAGGAATGAAGCTAGAAGAAGGCTTTAACGTAATTGCTATGGGAGTAATTCCTGAAGAAAAAATTGAGATATCACATGTTATTACAGTGTCTGCAAGTAATTCAGTTTTGCCAGGTATAGAACAAATAGGTGTAAAAACATTGCCTATATCAGAAATTCCTTTGAAAAATAGAGGTGGTTTAGGCGTTCGTGTTCAAAAATTTTTGAAAAATGAAGATTATATAGAAAAAGCATGGGTAGGTATAGGCATTGGTAAAGAATAAAATAAAAAACAAGTACCAATAAA
>CAMPYB010000026.1 GCA_946998115.1 uncultured Actinomyces sp.
TTTATGTGATTTTCTCGGCAGATTGATGGCAATCATTTGAAATTTTGTTTCTGATTATGCTAGTTTTGTACAATTTTTACTTAAATTATTGTATAATTTGCCCGTATGCATTATCGCATGCACGCAAATCCTCCTGCCGCGGAGATGCCGTGGTCGTTTAGTCCAGAGGAGGTGGGGATATTGCGTAAATACGAAATGATGATTATTTTATCTCCATCAGTTGATGAGCGAACAGTTGCTCCGACAATGGAAAAAATGCTTAAAGTTGTCAAAGCTGATGGCGGTACAGTTGAAAACCTTGATATTTGGGGTAAACGCCGTTTTGCTTATGAAATTAACAAGCACACAGAAGGTATTTATGTTGTTGTCGATATGACAACTTCACCGGCACAGGCACAAGAACTTGATCGCCAACTAAATCTTAGTGAAGATGTTTTGCGCACCAAGTTAATGCGTCCAGAAGGAAAATAATTAGGAGTTAAAGTGGCCGGCGAAGTATTAGTTACAATTATCGGAAATTTAACAGCTGATCCAGAGTTGCGTTTTACTCCATCTGGCGCTGCTGTTGCTACTTTCACAGTTGTTTCATCTCCTAGAACATATGATCGCGTTAAAGGTGAATTCCGTGAAGGTGACCCATTGTTTATGAGGTGTACTATTTGGAATGCAGCTGCTGAAAATGCTGCGGATTCTTTATCTAAAGGAATGCGAGTTATTGTTCGCGGACGTTTGTATCAGCGTTCTTATGAAACTCGTGAGGGTGAAAGACGAGTTGTTGTTGAGCTTCGCGCTGATGAAATTGGTCCGTCTTTGAAATATGCTACTGCGCAGGTAACTCGTTCAACACGTAGTTCTAGTAGTTTTACATCGCAAGACAATTTTAGTTCCGCACCTGCAACACAGTCACAAGATACATCTCAATCGGATGATCCGTGGGGCGTATCGGAAACATCTGGTGTTGCGTCTTTTGGTGAAGAACCACCTTTCTAATATTTCCGTATTATATTTGTATTTGTTAATTTTTGGATAATTCCATACTAAACTTTAGGAGCAATCATGGCGAAAACGCCAAAGGTAGCCAAAAAGAAAATTGTACCAGTACGTACAATTAAAGTTGGCAAAATTGATTATAAAGATACTGCGCTATTGCGTAAGTTTATTTCAGATCGTGGCAAGATTCGTGCTCGTCGCGTAACTGGTGTATCTGTCCAAGAGCAGCGTGCAATTGCTAAAGCAATTAAGAATGCTCGCGAAATGGCACTATTGCCATATTCTAGTTCTACACGCTAAAAGGAGGATAGAAAATGGCAAAGATTATTTTAACTCATGATGTTGAAAAACTAGGTGCTGCTGGTGATGTAGTTGAAGTAAAGAATGGTTATGCACGTAACTATTTGCTTCCACGTAATCTAGCTACTCCTTGGACTAAAGGTGCTCAACGTCAAATTGATCAAATGCAGGCTGCTCGCCGTGCACGTGCAATTGCTGATGTTGAAAAAGCTCGTGAAATCCGTGATACTTTGCAGGCTAATAGCGTGATTGTAAAGGCTAATGCTGGTAAAGGTGGACGTTTATTCGGTTCTGTTTCAACAGCTCAAATTGCTGATGCTGTAAAGGAAACATTAAGCGTCGAGTTGGATCGCCGTAAGATTCGTATTGAAAAAATCATAAAATCAACAGGACACTACAAAGTGGGTGTGAAATTGCATCCAGAAGTTGATTCTTTCTTGAAGATACAGGTAGTTTCTGCTTAATATTTTATTTTTGTTGGTGAGGGCGTGTTATGTCCTCACCATTTTTTAATTTATATATTGTTTTATTTCCGTTTTAAAATTTATATCAATGAAAATATTTTGGTAGAGTTGCATTTATGACTATTTATAAAAAAATTGGGCAAATAATTATTGATGAAGCAAGAATTGATGAAGCTTGTAATGCTTATTTCAAATGGAAAGATTTAAATACGTATATTTCAAATAATAGTCGTAGAGGCATAAATATGCCTGATGCGATTAGTGAGCCTATCGGTTGCTACTGTCTAGGATATTTATGGAATAGAGGCAGTGAAGCTGGTGATGCAACTGATCCTAAGACAAATAAAAAAGTTGAATTTAAAGCAACGTCAAGGTTTGTAGGTGATCTTTCTTCTTTTGGTCCAAAATGTAAATTTGATGATTTAATTTTTTTACGTTTCAATATATTCGATAATTTGCTTTATATTTACGATTTAAATTTGAATTCTGATGAATTTGATTTATATCCTGCAAATACCAAGCAAACTATAGGTGATCAGAAACGACAAGGTAGACGTCCGCATGTGAGTTTGCAAAAGCTTTTTGTTGAAGATAAAAATTTGAAGCCGGATATTATTTTTGATATAAGAAAATGTGAAATTATTGAAGATAATAGAAAAATTTAGTTCTTGTAAGCTTTTTTGATATTTTCAGCTATAGCTTGTATAACAGTTACGCATACGGAATTACCGGCCTGCTTATATAGTTTTGAGTCACTCATATTTTCAGGAAGTTTGAAATCAGTGTCGAATCCTTGAGCGTTAAAGCATTCATGTGGAGTCATTTTTCTTATTCCATGTTTTGTTTTTATTATACAAACATTGTGTCCGCCTTCACCTTGATTAGCAGTCAAGGTGGGTATGACTGAGCTTTTGTTTTTTCTCACATATGTTCTACGCCATTGATAGATAGCGTTTTTTTCATCCATGGCTTCAACTAGTTTTTCGTAAATATCGCCTTTATATTTGCCTTTAGTGTAGTAATATTTAGGGTCGGTTTTAGAGTTGAAATCGATTATGTCTGCTAGTGTAGTTGTAAGAGGTGTCGGCATTGGAAAGTCGAAATTTTTATAAATATTTTTGTCTTTGAATCCGATTATATATATTCTTTCTCTGTTTTGAGGAATGTTGCCATATTCCATGGCGTTTAATACTGAAAATTTTATCATATATCCTTGTGCTTTTAGGGATTCTATGATTATTCTGAATGTTTTACCATTGTCGTGTGAGACTAGATTTTTTACATTTTCTAGGAATAAGATTTGAGGTTTTTTGCTCTTTATAATACGTAGTAGTTCAAAGAAAAGTGTTCCTCTGCCTTTTGTGTCTTCAAATCCTTGTCTATAACCAGCAATGCTGAATGCTTGGCATGGAAAACCTGCAAGTAATACATCGAAGTCAGGTATTTTTTTTGAATCAAGATCTTTTATATCTGAACAGTCAACTTTGATATCGAAGTTCAGTTCGTATGTTTTTACAGGATGTGGATCTATTTCGTTAGCATATATGACTTTGAAATAGCCTGTGTTTTCAAAGCCTTTATCTATTCCGCCTACGCCAGCGAAAAATGATGCACATTTTAACATTTTTACTCCTGCTATTACTGTAAAAATATATCATATATTGCCACACGCCGCTATTTAGGTTATTTAATAATTATATTAAACACTGTTTGATAGTTTTGCCGTAAATGTAAAATGTTTAATTTGTTATATTGATAGTTTATTTCGTTTCTGCTTATTGTTTTTATAAAGTAAATAAATGGAATAAAAATTTATTGTAATCTGTTCCAGTTAGTGCTGTTTTATATTTTAAGCAAAACTGAGGTGAACATATGAATAATATGGGAAATGAAATTCCTAATAAAAATGATGAAATACTTGATAGTCAAATACATGGTGCAAAAGTTAGTGGTTCAAAAAATAAGATAATTGCACTTTTGTTGACGATTATTGCAGTGATTGCATTGATTATTGGATTTACTATTAATTCAACTTTAAGTGATGATGCTTCTAAAACACAAATGAAGCAAAGTAAAAGTTTCGCTAAAGAAAAAAATAAAAAGCCTGAAGAAGATTTTGGTATAAAAGTAAAGGATCCAAGTAAAGCTTTGAAAGATATTAGTGACGATAGAACTCTAGATTTCATTGCAAAATTAGCTCAATTCGATGATAAACATGTAACTAGTTATGGTGATCCGAATGCTCCTTTAACGATTGTTGAATTTAGTGATTATTCGTGTCCTATGTGTGCTAAATTTCATAAAGATTCTTTTTCTGATATAAATAAATTGGTTGACGCTGGTAAAGTCAGAGTAAAGTATATGCCTTATACCATTTTTAAAACTTATGGATCGGATATAGCTTCGGCTGGTGCTATTGCTGCTGGCAAACAAGGGAAATTTAGGCAGTATTCTCAATTGCTTTTCGATAAAGCTACCACTAGTGGTCATCAACAATATACGAAGGAGTCTGTAATAGATTTTGGCAAAAAAGCAGGCGTGCCTAATATGGATGAATTTGTCAAAACGATAAATGATTCTTCAGTATATGATGATTTGAATAAAAAAGTACTTGAATATTCATCTTGGGGTATTTCAGGTACACCAGCCACTATAGTAGGTAAAACAATAATAAATGGCGCATTGCCTAAAGAATATGTGAATGCAACTCTTGTTGATCAACTCAAGAAAGCTTTGAAATAATGTTTAGTGTCGGTTATTTTACAGTTTATTTAGGAGGGTTGCTGACACTTTTGGCACCTTGCTCTGCGATGCTTTTGCCTTCATTTTTTTCTTTCGCATTTAATTCTTCCAAACAAATGCTGATTAAAATTGTAATATTTTATGTGGGGCTTTTGTGCGCTTTGTTACCTTTGGGCATTGCTGTTGGTGTAGTTGGCGGATTATTTAAAGTATATTTTTCTGCTATTTCAACAATTATTAGTTTGATGATCATTCTTATAGGTGTGATGCAAATTTTTAGTGTAAAAATTTCTTTTTCTAAACTGTTAGTTTTTAAGAAAAAAAATATTATATCTAGATCTAAAGTTAAATCAACATCAAATTTTGGTGTTTTTTTATTAGGTTTTAGCTATGCAATAATCGGGGGTGGCTGTTCAGGACCTATATTAGGTGTTGTTTTGGGTTCTTTAGCTATATATGGGAATGTTTACTCAAGTGTAGCGTTAATGATTTTTTATGCTTTAGGTATGATTACTCCTGTTGCTATTATGGCTATTTTTTGGAATGCATTAAAAATCCCTGAAAAAAAGTATTTACAACCCAAAGCTGTTGTTTTGTTAGGGCGTAATACTACTATTGGTGAAATTATTACTGGTGTTATTTTTATAATTTTAGGTTTGATCTTTTTGTTTTTACCTGAGTTTAATTTTGCCTCTCTAGATGCAGGTACTTTTGGTGTTATAGAGAATAATATTATTTTATTTGCTGAAAAGGTTCCTAATTGGATATTTGTTTTAGGGATAATATTGTTGCCAGTATTAATTGTTTTGCTATTGAAAGAAATTCAAAAATATAAGCACAAATAGATATTTTATGGCTTGTAAATAAGTTTTAGCGGTAGTGTTTCACGTGAAACACTATTTGCTAAACGCATTACTGAATCATTAAATATAGTTTATGTAATCTAAAATGAATTTTAGAGATTTTGATTTGTATTTGTAAGAAATTTATAAATTAATACTATAAGTTTAGATTTGTATATTTAAATGCGTAAATCTATTGAAAAATTATAAACTTACATAAACTTAAATTTCTTATGAGAAATAATCACGCAGGTATACTATAAATATACACTCATACAATTGAATACAATAATTGCAATAGTTATTGAACAGGCGTGGATATTAGTTGAAAATTTTATTCTACGCCTGTTTTGTCTTTATTTTTTGTTCTTATATTTATTTATTATGATTTCAATAATCATTGGTAGCAGTGATGCAAATACGATAATTATTGCTAATATTTCAATGTTATTTCTTATGAATGATATGCTTCCCAGTGTTGAGCCTAAGAAAGAAAGCCCGCCTCCCCAAGCTAAGGCGCCTACGAAATTCCACTTTACAAATTGTTTGAAATTATAATTTGCTATACCAGCAACAAGTGGAATGAAAGTTCTAACAAAAGGAACGAAACGAGCCAGAACTAATGATCGTCCGCCATATTTTATAAAGAATTTTTCTGCACTAACTAAATGTTCTGTTTTTAATATACGAGCATCATCTTTGAAAAAGCGTCTACCATATTTTTTCCCAATAAAATATCCGATTTGATTACCGAGTAAAGCACAAAAAACTATTGTACCAATTAAAATATATATATTTATTCCAAGCTGTATGTGTAAAAGTCCTGCTGTAAAAACTAGTGAATCTCCTGGGAGTAACGGGAAAAATACGCCTGATTCTATAAATACTATTAATGCTACTGCAACTAAAACCCATGGTCCGAGTGCTAATAGCAAAGCTTCAGGGTCTGTCAAATATTGTAAAATTGACGATGGTATATGCATTTTATTCCTTAGTTTTTTGTTTATTAACTATTACATAATAACATTTATATATTAATTTATTTTTCTAAGACGTAGGGAATTTATAACTACTATTATTGAAGATAATGACATAGCTATAGCTGCTAGGCTAGGATTTGTAAACCCAAATGCAGACATTGGAATAGCTATTATATTATATATAAATGCCCAATATAAATTTTCTTTTATAATTTTTCTTGTTTTTTCTGCAAGTTTAAATGTTTTGGCAACTAGGAATATGTCGGAATTTAATAGTGTTATATCGCTTGAATAAACTGCAATATCACTACCTTGCGCAAAAGAAAAACTAATACCTTTCAAAGATGCTTGTGATAAAGCTACACAATCATTTACGCCATCACCTATCATTGCTATGTATTCTCGGGTTTGGAATTGTTGTACTATTTGTTTTTTGCCTATTGGGGTAGTGTTTGCGTAAATATTGTTTTCGTCAATATCTACTTTAGATGCTATATGTGTAGCATTTCTGAAATTGTCACCTGTCACAAGGATTGGCTCAATGTTTTTTTTGCGTAAAAATTTTATAGTCTTTTTTGAATTATTTTTAATTTCATCTGTAAAACTTATAAAACCTAATGCGTCTATTTCAGTGTTTGGGATTTTTCCATTATCTTTAGCGACTATTACAACTGTTGATCCGATATATTGTTCTTGCGCTATCATACGTGATAGTTTTTCTGGAATTTTGCAACCTAAATTTTGTAACCAATCGATTTTACCTATATAAAAAGTATTGTCATTAATTTTGTTTTCAATTCCGTAACCTGTATGGATTTTCTTTTCAAATAATTTTGAATTAACTTTTTCATCAAGTATTTCTGTTAATAGATTTTTTTCTTTTAAATATGATGTTAAAGCTTCGCTAATTGGATGTTTTACTCCTTGTTCCAATATGAAAGCATATTTAATTAATTCTTTTTCGCTTATTTGGTTTATTGTTTCAATTTTATTTATTTTGAGTACACCATAAGTCAATGTTCCTGTTTTGTCGAAAATCATTTTTGATATGTTTTTTGTGTTTTCGAGAAAGGATAAATTTCTTATTAATATTCCGTTTTTAATAAAGTTCCCTGTAGATACTGCTAATGCTATAGGTATTGCGAGCCCCATAGCGCAAGGACAAGCTGTAACTAATATAGCTATAGCATTACTTATAGCTATATTTATGTTTGATTCGTAATATGCCCAGCCTGTGAAAGTAAGGATTGATATGAATACTATTATTGGTGTGAAATAGAATGCGATTTTATCAGTCAGTCTTTGTATTTGTGGTTTTTGATTTTGTATTTCTAATACATTTTCTATAATTTGCGCTAGCATTGTGTTGTTTCCGGCTTTTAAAACTTTTATTTTGAGTACACCATAAGTGTTTATAGTGCCACCGATAATTTCATCACCAACTTTTACATGTTTTGGAATGCTTTCGCCAGTCATATTGGATGTATCTATTTCACTTTCACCTTCAATTATTATTGCATCAGCAGGTATTGTTTCACCGTTTTTTATGAGTAAAATATCATTTTTTCGTATTTTATTTGCTGGTATAGTTTTTTCTTTACCGTCGTCAGTTATTAAAATTGTTTGTTTTGCTTGTAAATTTAATATATTTTTTATTGATTGTTTTCCTTTATTTTTAGCTTTATCTTCGATATATCTACCTAGTAATATGAATGCGGTTATCATTATTGCTGTGTCGAAATGTAGTATTGTTTGATTTGAATGCAGAGTAGTTATATTCAAATAGAAGTGATTGTGTAATGTTTGTATGTTGAATATGAATAATTGTATTAATGACCAAATTATGGAACTTAAAATTGATATACTTACGAGAGTGTTCATATTTATTTGTCCGCGTTTTATGCAAAAATATGCTGTTTTATGAAATGTACTTGCACACCAGAATGCACTTATACACGAAAATAATGCTATGAAATATATTGTTATATTCCCTATGTATTGTTGTAGAGGAATTAATATTCCAATGGTCAGTATAGCTATTAGTATGCTGAATATTAATTTGATTTTTTGATTATTTTTAGAAGGTTTTTTGTTTTTTTCAATTATTTTTTCAAAGCTTGCGTTTAAATAATCATTTGTGATGTCATCATAAGAGATTTTTATTTTTTCACCAGTTATATATTTATTATTTTCTTTAGCATTTTGTGTTTTTTGATTGAGCTGTGAATTTTTTTCTTGAAATTTAGTTGTGTTTAGAAAATGGTTTAAAGAATTTTCGTCTAAAATTTGCGCAGTGTATCCTAATTTTTCTATTTCACTGATTATTGTTTCTTTGGATAAATTATTTTTTAATTGAATAGTTGCTATTTCTGTAACTAGATTAACTTTAGTTTTTGCTCCTATTTTTTCTAATTTTTTTTCTATTCTTCTCACGCATGAGCTACAGTGCATTCCTGTTATTTTTACTTTTATTTTCATAGCTAATCTGCCTGCTTTTGTGAATCATTAATGTTTTCAACTAGTTGTGCAGCTATACCAGTGTATTCTTCTGGTTTTAATTGTTTTAGTTTAGTTGCATATTTTTCTGGTATTTTTTGATCATCTATAAATTTATGTAAATCATTTATAGTTATTTTTTTACCTCTAGTTAGTTCTTTTAGCCTTTCATATGGTTTGTCAAAATTTTTATACCCTAAAACATTCAATACACGCATTACTTGTTGTATTGCTTCACTTAAAACTTCTACATTGTTATCTAATTCAAAATTTAGCTTATTTTCATTAATTTCAATGCTATCTAGACCTTCATTTAAGCTGTTGATGGCTAATAGGCTATGAGCGAATGCTACAGAAATATTTCTTTGTGAAGATGAATCTGTAAGGTCT
Organism: uncultured Actinomyces sp.; assembly: GCA_946998115.1. Taxonomy (GTDB): domain Bacteria; phylum Actinomycetota; class Actinomycetes; order Actinomycetales; family Actinomycetaceae; genus ZJ293. The sequence goes on from CAMPYB010000026.1 coordinate 9,205, forward strand.
CTTTGCATGCGTGATGTTGTCAAAGTTGCGGATAAGGTGTTAAATAATGAATTTGATATTTCTAGATTAGCTTCAGCGTTTTCAAATTTTATTGGATTTATTTTATGTGGCATTGTACTTGAACCAGTACTTCCATGTTTTGTAAGATTTTGTTTAAAGTATTCTAGGCTAATATATGTCCACATATCTGTAGCTAAATTGTGTGCTATCCGATTAAATCTTGATATGTTATCGTATAGTTCACTTTGCCAATCATGTGATTCTATTTGTGTGGTAAGTGGGTTTTGCTGTAAGTTCAGTTTTTCTATGAAATTTTTAGTATATAATTGCCATTCTATTTTTTCAAAACATACTTTATGCGCGGAATAAGTTCCTGTTGCGCCGTTGAATTTTGCTAAATATTGTGATGAAGCAATGTGTTGTATTTGTCTTTGTAACCTGTATGCAAATACTGCTATTTCTTTACCTACAGTTGTAGGCGTTGCAGGTTGTCCGTGCGTGTGTGAAAGCATTGGAGTGTCTGCATATTTTTTAGCTAGGTTTTTTAAATGTTGTAATAGTTCATTAGCTTTTGGCATCCAAATATTTTCCACAGTATTTTTTACATTTAATGCTATGGCTATGTTATTTATATCTTCACTTGTAGCGAAAATGTGAACTATTTCTTTTAGTAAAGATAAATCTCTATCTTTGAATACTGATTTTCCTTCTAAAAGTTTTTCTTTAATATAATATTCAACGGCTTTAACGTCATGTTTTGTTATGTTTTCTATTTCTTGTAATCTCAATATGGAATTTTCGTCGAATTGAGAAATTATGTTGTATAAATATTTTTTTTCACTTTTGTTTAGGGGTGATATATTTTTGAAAATATTTGTTTCCAAAAGATATATTATCCACTCTATTTCAACTATAACTCTAGATCTGTTTAGAGCTGCTTGTGAAAGCGTATTAGTAAGTTCTTTGACAGATTGTCTATATCTTCCGTCTATAGGTGTTATAGGTGTGAAAATAGTGTTTTTATTAAAATCTTTTAACGTGTATTCCATTATTTGCTCACTTGTTTTCGGCAGTAGTATGTTTATAAGTTTACATTGTTTTTTTAATGTTGTTTAGAAACGTATAGTGTTAAAAAGTTGTGAATATGATTTATGCTGATTGTGATTACTAGTTGTTTTATTTATGAAAGGTTCTCTTGCTTTTACCCAATTTTGTATTGATTTATCAGAATTTTTTTCAATATTTTTTGCTGCAATTGAATACATGATTTGATCGTGCGTAGAATTTTTTATTTTCATATTTTTAGTATCCATGTATATGGTTGTTCTTGTGCGTGTAACTGGATTCATTTTGCCATCAAGACTAGGAACTGGATCTGATAGGTTTTCAAAATGCATAGCGTGTATGTTTTTGGGGATTTTATATCCACCTGTAGGGCTTCCGAAGGTTGTTAGAGAAACAATATTATATTTTTTATTTAAACTATTTGATGACGCAAGTTGCGTGGCTATTATGCCACCTTGTGAATGCCCGACAAATTCTATCGGTTCTGTATGTTTAATGCCATTCATTTTTAAAGCTGTTTTTATAGCATTATACTGATCATTATGTATTTTTCCTATGCTTGCAAAATTTGTTACTTGATCTTGAATGTTAGAGCTGGCTCCATCCCATCTTTGTGTGCCTCTGATTAATATAGTCCAACTGTTTTTTCTAATATTATTTTTTATATATTCGTGTTTTATTATTTCAAATGCTCCTACTTTTTTGTTTGAAGGTATTTGTTTAATTCGTAATATCATATTTTCTGCAGTTAAAATTTTAATTGGTTTACTATAATAGCTTTGTTTTGTGTAATTTTTATTATAGATTTTGGTAAATGTTGTTATTTTGTTATTGTTTTTTTCTAAATGTGATTTTGAATTTACAGTAGAAATTATTTGTGGGTGTAATGTTGTGTGACCGTTTGGAACTGGGTAAATAAGAATATTTTTCTTATACCCATATTTGTCTGAATAATATTTATTCATAAAATGGCTGAAAATTAATGAGATTTGTTCTGTTTTGGATAGTTTGTTTTTATTTATATTGTTATTTTTATAATTTAGAATACTTAGTGTTGGATAGAGTGTTGTTGATAAATTGTTTATGTAGTTTGATAACCATAAATTTTCTTGACTATTACTATTTTTCGTTCCTTTTAAAGTTGATGATATTGTTGAAATTATTTCTTTATTGTTTTTGTAACTGTTTAAAGTAAAGTTGATAAATGGATTTATAAATAAATAATTATGCATGTTTAATATGTTTTGAAGTAGTGTTTCATTTATAAATTCTTTTAATGATGGTTTATATTCTATTTGTATTGATGGGTGAATGGAACATTTATTATTTCTTTCAGCGTTTTCATATATTAAACTGGCTGTTTTTAAATTTTGAATTATATGATATGTATCTGATAATATTTCATTTAAATTAAGGCTAAATATTTTTAATTCTTCAATAATCTCTATAAATAATTGAAATATATAATTATATTTGTACGTTGTAATGGCTGAATGAAAAGTATTACTATATATTTGATCTTCAAACCTTTTTTGTGAGAATTGTGTTTTTAAAATTAAATTTTCTATGATTTCTTTAAGATTTAATAAGTTGGATATTATATTTTGCCAATTTAATATTGTTTCGATTATTTTAGCAGTGTTTATATTTTTATAACTGGCAATATAAATATTTTTTTCAGCAAATTCTATTTTAGGCGTAGTGTTTATTGGTTTTATAGGTAGTGAAT
>CAMPYB010000027.1 GCA_946998115.1 uncultured Actinomyces sp.
AAGTTTCAATAGTAAAAAGCCTAGGGCGAATCCTACAGTTAAAAGCACTCCAGCCGCTGTATTTGGACCTTGTACTTTTACTTTAGAGATTACATCCATGAAATATATCATAGGAATACAAAGTAAAGCTCCACCTACAAAAATAGACACTGATAAAATTTGTGCTTTGTGATCTAACCCATAATTTAAAGATTCAAATAGTACTTTAGAAACAAACACTACACCGATAATAGCTCCAGGGAAAGTAGCGTGAGTAAGTGCTTGTGTGTAAAAAACTCTACGACGTAAACAAGCTATTGCGCCAACTATTCCTGATAGTGCGCCTACAAGAGTAATTTCCAAAAAAGCTGTATTTATGAATTGCATTATACTATACCTACTTGTTTATTTTCTGCCAACTCGAAAGTTTTATTTTTGTTATCAGATCTGACTTTATGTTTTTTGTTTTTTACATACCTAACTACATATGCTAATGCATACAAAAGTGTCATTGAGCAAATAACCATTGCTTGAGGTGAAAGTTCGGCATAGTCACTAAATAATACTACTGCCATTAAGCCTAAATATCCGCTGAAAATTGCCACAAATATTGAAACAGGTATCATTGTGGAAATTTTATTGCACACAAGTTTAGCTGTTGCAGGAGGTATTATTACATATCCTATTGCTAAGAGTGTTCCTACAGCAGTTGAAGCTGCAACTATAGCAAAAGTTAAGCTGATATTTAGTAGTAAATCTGATATAAAAATACGATATCCGCAACTTTGATATGTGACAGGATCAAAAGCTCTGAATACTAATTCTTTCCACATAAAAGCAACTAATAGGATGCTTAATGCGCATACAATAAAAGTTTGTGTTGCTAAGGGTGATGTTACTGCAAGCAATCTTCCGAATAATAATGCTTCGAGCTGACCTGACATATCTTTTACATATGTGACTATTACGATACCTATGCCGAAGAATGCTGTTAAAGTTAAAGCTATTAATGCTTCGCTAGTTGATTCGTGTTTCGTTGATGTTGTGAAAACAAAAGCAGCTATTATGCCTATGAAAATTGCTCCTGGGACTATTCCAGTGACACCGTTAAATAGTACAAAGCCTAGTATTATACCTGGAAATATTGAGTGAATTATGCCTTCTGAAATAAATTCTAGTTTTCTAAGGTTCACTAGGACGCCTAAGACGCCTGACACTATACCTAAAATTAGTATAGTGAAGAAAGGTCTGAATATGAATTCATCGTGTGTTAAAGGTTCCAAAAAGAATATGTGAGAAGCTACAGTCCGCAAAGCATCCATGAAAACATCAAAATAACTACTTAGAGTATTTAACATTTTGTTACTCCTGTTGAATTTGTAGTGTTTTTAGATTTTGAATTCATTTCATCTGTATCTTTTTTTGTATCAGATAATCCAAAAGATATATTATTTCCCAAATTCATTTCTTCATATTCATGTGTGTTTGCTCCATATGCGCGTGCAATATTTTCACCTGTTAGCGTGTCTTTTATGTCTCCGAAAGCTATTTGATGATTTTTTACGATTAAAACTTTTTCGCAAACTGCGTATGCTAAGTCTAAATCGTGTGTTGATACTATTATGCTTATTTTTTCTTTTTTGAGGCTATCTATAATATCTAGTAATGCTTTGCGATTAGGCTGATCAAGACCATTAAAAGGTTCATCTAAAAGTAAGATTTTAGGTTTTGATATAAAAGCGCGTGCAACTAAGATACGTTGTTGTTGTCCACCAGATAATGTGCCGAATTTTTTATTCATTTTATCCAACATGTCAACTTTTTTCAGTGCCTCAATTACAGCTTTTTTATGTTTAGCTTTAGGTAAGCGGAACCATCCTATGCGAGGGTATAGTCCCATCATTACAACTTGTTTGACTGTTATCGGGAATGCTGGATCTAAATCTGCTACTTGTGGAACATATCCTATATTATGTTTGTAATCTTGTGGGTTAGTTGAATTTAAGACGGTCAATTTTCCACTGGTTACTTTACAAAGACGTAATATGGAACGTAACAATGTTGTTTTACCTGAACCATTTGGTCCTATGAGCGCTAGGGCGTTACCTTGTGCTAAGGTTCCATTTATGCCTGTGAGCACATTTTCACCACCGTAAGATAGTGATAGGTTTTCAAATTTGCAAGCATATTCCATTTTATGTTCCATATTTACGTCCTGTTCTATTTCTTATTTGGAGGTAAGAAAATTACTTTATTTTACTGAATTCTTTTAGATCATCAGGAAGAGGTGCTACTTTTCCACCAGTGTTCAATACGAATGAGCGAACATTGTGAATTATTGAACCGATGTATGTTTCACCATTGCTTCCTTTAGGTCCTAGAGAATCACCATATAGAGCGTCATCTTCTTTAGCTACTTTGACATTAGCTTCTTTAGCAAGTGTTTTAACATTCTTATCTGAATTTGAGTTTTCAGCGAATATTACTTTAGCTTTTGATTCTTTGATCTTATCGACAGTTTCTTGCAAATGTTGTGCTGTTGCTTCACCTAGATCAGAGAAATCAGGGATAGCTGCGCCTAGGAATTTAATTCCATATCTTTGTGAGAAATAACCAAATGCATCATGACTTGTAAATAGTATTCTTTCATCTGCAGGAATGGAATCGATTGACTTTTCTGCCCATTTATCTAGGCTTGCGATTTGCTTAGCGTATCCTTCGCCATTCTTTTCGTAATCTTTAGCGTTAGTTTTATCTGCTTCTGCAAGAGTCTTTGTAATATTTTCTACCTGTATTTTAGCGTTTACTGGGGAAGTCCAAACGTGTGGGTCGAATTTAAACTCAGGTGGTTGACCATTTTCACCTTTGAACTGCCACTTATTTGTCTTTACGCCTTTAGATGTGACAATAGTTTTTCCTTTGAAGCCTGAAGCTTTAATAGCTTGCGTTAGGAAGCGTTCTAGATCCACTCCGTTTACTAGAAGCAAATCAGCTTCTGATAAAGCTTTCATTTGTTCATTTGTAGGCTCTAGTTCGTGTGCTGAAGCGTTAGGTGCTAGTAGGCATGTTAGTTTTACTTTGTCTTTAGCGATTTGTTTTGTGTAGTCGCAAATTTGTGTTGTTGTAGCAACTACTTTTAGACTTTTTGAATCTGCTTGTTTGGCTGTTCCAGATGTACAACCTGCAAGACCTAATGCAAGTACTACTGCACTGGTAATTGCCAATTTTTTCATTCTTGACATAGTCTTCCTTTACATCATGTGAAATAAAAACCTATTATTTAGGTGACATGAAAATAAGTATAAGGGTAACCTAAATATTTAAGAAAGTTTTTATTCCTTAAATTTAAACTTTTTTTTATACTGTTTAGAAAACATTGAATTTTCAACGTTTGTGAAAACAACTATAAAAATAAAAGTTAGGTAAGCCTAACCTTTTATGCAAATATATATTATATTGCCATTGGAAAAATTAAGCCATATTTTTTATTAAAAATGATTTATATTATCAATAAGAATTTATTAGTAAAGATGTTTAAATAAAATAATAGATCTATCCCATAGAATGAAATTTCTATGAGATAGATCTTTGTGTGAATCAGTATTATATAGAAGCAGCTAAAGCTAACTCCAAAGCAGTATTAAAGTTTTCTTCACGTTGTTTAAAATCCATATCATTTTCAGGATGCAATAAGTGATCCGATATAGTAAGCACTGTCAATGCTTGTTTGTCATATTTTGCTGCAAGCGCGTATAAAATAGCAGTTTCCATTTCTACGCCTAAAACTCCAAAATCTACCAGTGTATCTAGTAAATTAGGGCTTGCGAAATAAAAATTATCTTTAGATATAACAGTGCCAGTGTGGACTTTTACATTTTTCATTTCTAAAGCTTTTTGGTAGGCTTTTATAGTCAATGGCAATGATGCAACTGCGCTGTAATGAAAATTTGGAGTTTGAAGTGCAATCATGTTAGATTCAGTATGTGCTCCTGTTGCTATAATTGCTTCTCCAACTTTTACATGCTTGCTTATGCCACCACAAGTTCCAATTCTTATTATATTTTCAACATTGTATTGAGTGAAAAGTTCGGTTGCGTAAATTCCCATAGAAGGCTGTCCCATTCCAGAGCCCATTACTGAAAGTTTTTTGCCTTTATAAGTGCCTGTATAGCCGAGCATACCTCTAACATTTGTAACTAATTCTGCGTCTTGCATAATGTTTTCAGCTATTCTTTTTGCTCTCAACGGGTCGCCTGGCATTAATACTGTTTTAGCGAAAGCATTTTCAGGTGCATTTATGTGTGGTGTAGTCATAACGTTCCTTTGTTTAAGTCTTTAAATAAAAGTTTTGATACACATATATAAATAATATCGAAAATGTGAGTAATTTCAGAAAAATTTGAAATTATTATTTAAATATTATATTTAAAGATATAGAATTTTTACATTCTTTCAAAAATAATTAATAAATTAGGTTTTCCTTATTCACTCTTTAGTAAAATTAGTGTAAAGTATAATGAACTTTAAAGTTAAATTAAAAAAAGTATCAAGATAAAGGAAAAGCTATGAGTGATATCCAAGCGGGAGGTAAACCTAAAGACCGTGAACAATGGTCTGGCCAATTAGGTTTCTTAATGGCAGCTATAGGCTCAGCTATTGGCTTGGGAAACATTTGGAGATTCCCAGCAGTAGCTTATGAAAATGGAGGCGGGGCATTTTTGGTGCCGTATTTAGTGGCACTCCTTACAGCTGGTATTCCTGCCGTATTGTTGGATTACGCTATAGGCCATAAATATCGTGGTAGCGCACCTTTGAGCTTTAGAAGAATGCATCCTAAAGCTGAAGTTATAGGCTGGTGGCAAGTATTAATTAGCTTTATAATCATGGTCTACTATGCAGTAATTATCGCATGGGCAGGTCAATATATGTTTTATTCCTTCGATATGGCATGGGGTAGCGATAGTGCTAAATTCTTTAATGAATCTTTCTTACAGCTAGGTAAAGCTGGCACTGTATCCTTCACTCCAGTTGTTGGAATTTTTCTATCTCTATTAATAGTATGGGTAATAGTATTAGTAATTATCGCAGGTGGTATACAAAAAGGTCTAGAACGTGCGAATAAATTTTTCTTACCTCTTCTAGTCATTCTATTTGTTGCAATGGTTATCCGTTCAGTTACTTTACCTGGAGCTTTTGACGGTTTGAACGTATTTTTTGAACCTAATTGGAGCAAACTATTAGATGGTAAAGTCTGGATTGCTGCATATACTCAAATATTCTATTCTCTATCGGTTTGCTTCGGTATTATGGTTACATATTCTTCATATTTGGGACGTAAATCGAATTTAACAGGTTCAGGATGTGTAGCAGCTTTCGCTAATTCATCATTCGAGATACTAGCAGGTATCGGGGTGTTTGCAACTTTAGGATTTATGGCAACATCTCAAGGAGTAAGTATTAGTAAGCTACAAGGTATTTCAGGTATCGGCTTATCGTTTGTGACTTTCCCACAGATTATTTCACAAATGCCAGGAGGGGTCATATTTGGTGTTATATTCTTCGCTTCTCTAGTTCTTGCAGGTATTACTTCTCTAATATCTCTTGTACAAGTTGTTGCGTCAGCATTCCAAGATAAGTTCAATTGGACGCCTCGTCGTTCAGCATTGATTTTAGGAACTATAGCAATGATTGTATCTCTAATGCTATTTTCAACACACACAGGAATGTTCACATTAGATGTTATCGATTCATATATCAATGAACTAGGTGTTGTATCAAGTGCAATCTTATCATGTGTATTTGTCGCTGTATGTGTAACTAAACTTCCAGTGTTACGTGCACACTTAAATTCTGTATCGTCAATACATGTAGGAAAATGGTGGGAATTAACAATTGGATTTTTACTACCAGCAATTCTTTCTTCCATGTTTGTTACAGCATTAGCTAGATATCTATATTCAGGATATGGTGATTATCCATCATGGTACACAACAGTATTTGGTTGGGGTCCAATTATAATCGGTATTTTATTGTCCTTTGTATTCTCTTTCCTTCCTTGGAGAAAAAATAAAGAACAGATAGAATTCTTAGAAGAAAAGTAGGTGTAGGGAAATGAGTATATCTGCAATAATAATGTTGCTATTTTCTTGTGTGCTTGTATGGGGAGGTTTCGTAGGATCTCTTATTCTCATGAACAAAAAGAAATGTCCATGGGAACTTGAAGAACAAGAGCATACTATGTCAGAGCAAAAATCTAAATAAAAAGATAAGATTTTAGGGTACAGATATTTAAATCTGTACCCTAATTTTTATTTGAATAAGTATCTTAGAATATGCATTGTGTGTATAGTGTTTTATAATTTGTTTTTAGTTTTAAAATGTTTTAGCGCTGAAACATATTATTCAAACTAGAAAAAGATTAGTGGAATATGAGGGGATGAAATTTTTGAGAGCATATATTCCTATATTTTTTGAAGACCTACTTCAAGAAAGAATAAATGCTAAATTTGCTATTGCTGTTACAAAGAATTTTTGTGCTCAATTTATTGATGAAAATGATATGGATTTTATTGAAGATTGTGCATTTACACAGGCAGGTTTACAATGCTTATTAAACATGTGGGATTTTACGAATGAGCAAGATAGTAATTTTTCATCTAGATTTTTATTAGATAATAAAACAAACGATTTGAATGATGCATATAAAGAAATTTTTGCTCGCGTTATAGTATCTGTTGATTTAAATGAAAATGAATATATAGAAGACAATGAAAATGTAGGAAAAGTTTATCTTCAAAATCCAGTAGAGTGGAAAAATATAAGTTGTATTCATGTTGAAGATGTTGAAAATATTGAATTGGTTGCAAATTGTGTTCAAGAAATGAAAAAGACTTTTAAAGAAAAACCAGATTTTATAGATTATAGCAAAATAACAACTTTTGATTTTTATACACAGTTAGATGAATCATCATTACTTTGGTTTGATAAAAGTGAACGTGAATTAATCGTCGATATAATGAAAAAATCTTTAACAAGCCTATAATCTGAAATTAGATTACAAAGCATATAATTGTGTAAAAATAGATAAAATCAATGTTTATAAAATAAAAAGTGTGGGCGCAGGATACGTCTTTGCCCACACAACAAAATCTACAGAGCGTTTACTTGCTTTGCTAGCTTTGATTTACGATTAGCTGCTTGGTTTGCGTGAATAACGCCTTTAGAAACAGCTTTATCTAACTTACGGCCTGCAACACGTAGAGCTGCTTCGGCTGCTTGTTTATCGTTAGCTGCAATAGCTTCACGAGTGCGACGTACGTAAGTTTTCAATTCTGAACGAACTGATTGATTGCGTTGACGACGCTTTTCATTTGTGCGAATACGCTTCATCTGAGACTTAATATTTGCCACTTTAGACACTTTCTACTAATAATAAATAAGGTCATTGAGGGCTGATCGTAACCTGGACTGGGGCGTGGGGATGCCCTGCGATGGCTACGATATTGAAATTTATATATGATACATTAAAAATGTATAATACAAAATTCCACTCAAACTCTACCATAAAGAAGTTTTTAAAGATATGAAAAATAATGTAGAATACTAAAAGATAGTTTTATTAAAGAAAAGTGAAGGTAAAAGTGGCTCCTATTCCAACTCCTGAGCAATTGAAAAGTATTAAGCCATCAGGCACAGATCCTGAATTGATACGTAATTTTTCTGTTATAGCGCATATAGATCATGGCAAGTCTACTTTGGCGGACAGGATGCTACAAGCAACTGGTGTTGTTGAGCCTAGAGCAATGCGTGATCAGTATTTAGACCGTATGGATATTGAACGTGAACGTGGTATAACTATTAAATCACAAGCAGTTAGGATGCCGTGGTTTTTTGATGGGAAAGCATATGCTTTAAATATGATCGACACGCCTGGACACGTGGATTTCTCATATGAGGTATCTAGATCTTTAGCCGCTTGTGAAGGCGCATTATTGTTAGTTGACTCAGCACAAGGTATAGAAGCTCAAACGCTTGCAAATCTTTATATGGCTCTTGAAAATAATTTGACTATTATACCGGTTTTAAACAAGATTGATTTACCAGCTGCGCAACCTGATAAATACGCTGAGGAATTGGCATCCCTTATAGGGTGTGAACCTGAAGATTGTATTAGAGTGTCAGGCAAAACTGGTGCGGGCGTGAATGAACTATTAGATAAAATAGTGGAAATCATTCCAGCGCCTAAAGGTGATGAAAATGAGCCTTGTAGAGCTATGATTTTTGACTCAGTTTATGACACATATAGAGGTGTAGTTACTTATATTCGTGTTGTAGATGGAAGCTTGAATACGCGAGAGCGTATAAAAATGATGTCTACAGGTGCAACGCATGACCTTTTAGAAATAGGTGTTATTTCTCCTGAGCCTAAACCTTGTGAAGGCTTGAGCGTTGGTGAAGTTGGATATCTTATAACTGGTGTTAAAGATGTGCGACAATCTAAAGTTGGTGATACTGTCACGACTGTGAATGATTGCGCAACGAAACCTTTATCTGGATATCAGGATCCGAAACCTATGGTTTTTTCAGGTTTATACCCGATTGATGGATCAGATTATCCAGCTTTGCGTGATGCGTTAGATAAATTAAAATTAAATGATGCGGCGCTTACATTTGAGCCTGAAACATCTGTAGCATTAGGCTTTGGTTTTAGGTGTGGCTTTTTAGGGTTGTTACATTTGGAAATTGTTCGTGAGCGTTTAGAAAGAGAATTTAATTTAGATTTAATTTCGACAGCTCCGAATGTAATATATGATGTTACAGTTGAGGATGGAACTACAATAAAAGTTACTAATCCGTCAGAATTTCCGTCTGGAATGAAAATAAAAGATGTAGAAGAACCTGTTGTGAGATCCACCATACTTACACCTAGTGATTATATTGGTGCAATAATGGAACTTTGTCAAAATCGAAGAGGTATTATGCACTCAATGGATTATTTGAGTGAAGACAGAGTGGAAATGCATTACACTTTACCTTTGGCTGAAATTGTGTTTGACTTTTTCGATCAGCTTAAATCTAAAACTAAAGGATATGCTTCTTTAGATTATGAGCCTGCAGGTACTGCTAGCGCTGATTTAGTTAAAGTCGACATATTATTACATGGCGATCAAGTTGATGCTTTTTCTTCTATTGTGCATAAAGATAAAGCATATTCATATGGTTTGATGATGACGCAAAAATTAAAAGATTTAATACCGAGACAACAATTTGAAATACCAATACAAGCCGCAGTTGGTTCTAGAATTATTGCTCGTGAGACGATTAAAGCTTTGCGTAAAGATATGTTAGCGAAGTGTTATGGTGGAGATATTAGCCGTAAACGTAAATTGCTTGAAAAACAAAAAGAAGGCAAAAAACGCATGAAATCTATTGGTAAGGTTGATGTACCGCAAGAAGCTTTCATTGCTGCTTTGACTTCGCAAAACCAAAGTAAGGAAAAAAAGAAATAGATATGGACGATAATGGTAAACCCATCTCGTTGAGTCAAACGCATTTGGCTCAACGCGAATTTTTCTCACGAACTCGCTCGTTTACTAGGCGTGGCGATAGAATTTCAGAATCATTACAAAACACATGGGATAATTACAAAAATGATTATATGATCGAATTGGAAAGAGGATTTGGACAGACTACTGTTGCCGATAATTTCCATGTAGATTGGGATAAAGAATTTGGTAGGAAAGCTCCATTAATTGTTGAAATAGGTTGCGGAGCTGGAGACCAAATCGTTTCTTTTGCTAAAAATCATCCTGAATGCAATATCATAGGTTTTGAAGTTTGGTATCCGGGTTTAGTGAAAACTATATCTAGTGCTGTAAAAGAAAAAGTGAATAATATACGATTGGTAGAAGTTGATGCTGTACAAGCTTTTCCTATTATCATTGAGCCTAATAGTCTTGAGCAAGTATGGACATTTTTTCCTGATCCGTGGCGTAAAAAAAGACATCATAAAAGACGTATTGTACAACCGTTATTTTCAAATATTGTTGCTGATGCGTTAAAAGATGGAGGTATTTGGAGACTTTCGACTGATTGGGATGATTATGCTTGGCATATTCGTGATGTGCTTGAGTCAAATGATAGATTTGTGAATCTTTATAAAGGGAAAAATCCTGATCCTTTAGATCCTTGTGTAGGTCGTGGAGGGTTTGCTCCTCGTTGGGAAGAAAGAATTATGACACGTTTTGAACAGCGTGGTATGGATGCTGGTAGGAATTTGCATGATTTTGCTTTCGCTAAAAAACCAGTATCGTAATTTTTTGGAGTAAGATAACATTTTGGTCAAAAAAGATGTTTTTAGAGATAATAATATAAGTGAATTAAATGATTTATCTGCTCATGTAAATAGTAAATATTTCGTTAATAGAAATTTTAGTATTTACGTCCATATTCCTTTTTGTAAATATCGTTGCGGGTATTGTGATTTTAATACTTATACTAATACTAATTTTGGTGTTGGAGCTAGTCTTGATGATTATGTGCAATCGTTGTGTCTGGAATATGATTTGTCACTTGATATCTTTGAAAAAGAAAACTTTGATTTGCCTGATGTGTCAACTGTTTTTTTTGGTGGAGGAACACCTACTTTTTTAAAATCTGATAATCTTGCATTAGCTGTTGAACAGTTACGTAAACGATTTGTTTTTAAAGATGTTGAAATAACTACTGAAGCGAATCCTGAAACTGTTGATGAAAATTATTTGCGCGATTTAGCGTCTGCAGGTTTTACTCGTGTTTCATTTGGTGCACAATCAGGTGTTAAATCTGTTTTAAATATTTTAGATAGAAAGCATGATCCTGAAAAACTTGCGCAATTAGTTAATTGCGCTAAAGATTTAGGTATGCAAACTTCTGTTGATTTAATATATGCTACACCTGGTGAGAGTGTAGATGACTGGATTGCTTCTCTTGAATACGCTGTAGGTCTTAAAAGTGATCATATTTCAGCTTATGCACTTATGATTCATGATGGAACAAAAATGGGACAGGATCTCAAGCATGGAAAAATTAAACCTGTAAATAATGATGATGAGGCTGTGAAATATAAAATAGCTGATGAGTTTTTGTACAATTGTGGTTTTCGTTGGTATGAAATATCGAATTGGGCTAAAAATGGAAAAGTTTGTAAACATAATATTGCTTATTGGAAAAGTGATAATTGGTGGGGTTATGGAGCAGGAGCTCATTCTTATGTGAATGCTACAAGGTGGGCTAATACAAAGCATCCTCGTAATTATGCGATGTATTTACGTGAGGGCGTGTTGCCTGTTTGTATGAAAGATATTTTGGATAGTCAAACTATTTGTCAGGAAAAAATAATGCTTGAATTGCGTTTACGTGAAGGTATTGCATTAGATAATTCATATTTTTATTTTACTGATGAAAAGCTTGATATTTTGCGTGAAAATGGTTATTTGTTAGAGCGTGAGTTTAATTGTGGTAGGTTAGTTTTAAGTTTACGCGGACGTTTAATGGCGGATTATATTACGCAGATTTTATGGGATGGCTTTAGAGTGATATAATACTAATAGTCAAAATAGACAGTATCAATTATCTTAGTAATTCAATATATTTTTTTGTTTCCAGAAAAGAGACATAGGTATGAATAAAAAAATTTCTTTATTAGTCGGAAGTTTACGTCGTGGATCTTATGCGCTTAAAATTGCTAAAAATTTGATTACATATTTTCCTGCCGAATATGATGTAAATATTGTAGAAATACGAGATTTACCACTTTATGATTTCGACTATGACGATCCAAAAGTTGCTGATAAAGTTCTCCCACATG
>CAMPYB010000028.1 GCA_946998115.1 uncultured Actinomyces sp.
TAGGTGCGGCTTCGGTTATGAACGCAGTGATTTTAACTTCTATTTTGTCTGCAGGTAATAGCGGAATGTATGTGTCTACAAGGATGCTCTATGCGCTAGCTAAAAAAGGTAGTGCACCAAAACTTTTCATGAGAGTAAATTCTCGTGGAGTGCCTATGAATGCGCTACTTGCAACTACTTTTATAGGTGCTGCATGTTTTTTGACAAGTTTGATAGGTGAAGGTGAAGCATATCTTTGGTTATTGAATGCTTCAGGATTAGCAGGTTTTATTACATGGGTTGGTATTGCTTGGAGTCATTATAAATTCCGTAAAGCATATATAGCTCAGGGACATAATGTTGATGAATTGCCGTATAAAGCTATGCTATATCCTTTAGGTTCACTATTAGCTTTGTTCATGTGTATAGTTGTGATTTTGGGGCAAAATTTTGAATGGATGAAAGGTGAGATTCATCCTTTATCCTTGCTTGGCACTTATATAGGTTTAATACTATTTTTTGCTTTGTGGTGGGGACATAAAATTGTTACTAAATCAAAAGCTATAAAATCCACTGAGGTAGATTTATCTCGTAAGTAATGTATGAAAGTGTGCAAAGTCGGCAGAAGAGTATTAGCCTTTTGCCGACTTTATTTTATAATTTATGCTATATTAAATAATTTTTTTCTTTTGAATAGTATATAATTAGGCGTATATGTTTTTAAAATGAAGAGGTTTTTATGTCAGGACATTCCAAATGGGCTACCACTAAGCATAAAAAAGCCGCTATTGATGCTAAACGTGGTAAGCTATTCGCTCGTCTAATTAAGAATATTGAAGTTGCTGCTCGTACAGGTGGCGGAGATCCTGCTGGTAATCCAACTCTATATGATGCTATACAGAAAGCTAAGAAGAACTCCGTTCCAGCAGATAATATTGATCGTGCTGTAAAGCGTGGTAGTGGTGTTGAAGCCGGTGGTGCTGATTATGAAACAATTATGTATGAAGGTTATGGACCAAATGGAGTTGCTTTCCTAGTTGAATGTTTAACTGACAATCGTAATCGTGCGGCTTCTGATGTTCGTGTCGCATTTACTAGGAATGGTGGAAATCTTGCAGATCCTGGTAGTGTGTCTTATCTATTTTCTCGTAAGGGTGTTGTTATTGTTCCTCAAGAAGATGGCGTTGATGAAGATACGATACTTACTGCAGTGCTTGAAGTAGGTGCTGAACAGGTTAATGACCTTGGTGAATCGTTTGAAGTCATTAGCGAAGCAGGCGATGTTGTGCAAGTTCGCTCTGCTTTGCAAGATGCTGGTATTGATTACGATTCTGCTGAAGTACAATTTGTTCCATCTACACAAGTTGAAGTTGATGTTGACGGAGCTAAGAAAGTATTGCGATTAATCGATGCTTTGGAAGAATCAGATGATGTTCAAAATGTTTATGCTAATTTTGATGCATCTGAAGAAGTCTTAGCTGAAGCAATGGGATAGTATTGCTTTGGAAAATCGTGAAAAACTTAGGATACTTGGGATAGATCCTGGTGTTACTAGGTGCGGATTGGGATGTATAGAAGTTGATGCTGGCCGAAAAGTGAAGCTTGTAAAAGTTGGCGTAGTTAGAACTTCTAAACAACTCCCAATCCATTATCGTTTAAAGAAAATTTTTGACACAATACAATTTTGGATTGAGGATTTAAAACCTGATATTTTATGTGTGGAAAAAGTATTTTCATATGAAAATATGCAAACTGTGACTAGTACTATGCATGCAATGGGTGTAGCGATGCTAGCTGCGGCTAATGCAAATATAGGAATGGCGATTCATACACCTAGTGAGATTAAAGCGGCTGTGACAGGTTATGGTGCTGCAAATAAAAATCAAGTTCAAACTATGGTTGCAAAAATTTTAGGTTTGTCTAAAATACCTAAACCAGCTGATGCGGCTGATGCGTTAGCTTTGGCTATTTGTCACGCTTGGCGCGGAAATGGTGTAGTTGGTATTTGCGATGACAGTGTATTTACGATTAGCGCTTCAGGTGGTTTGCGAAAGTCTAAAAAATTAACTCCTGCACAAATGCAATGGGCCAAAGCTGAAGCGGAAACTAGGCAAACAGGTGTTAAAATGGCTCGTAAAGTGCGTTTAAAAAAATATGGTGTAGAGTGAAATTGAAATAATAAGTTGTTATTTTCTTATTAATTTTATAGAATTTTATTATCGTACATTTGTTCGAAAGTGGCTTTATGATTTATTCTCTTACAGGTGATGTTATACATATTGGTGCAGACCATGTTGTATTGGATGTAAATGGAGTTGGGTATTTTGTATATACTAATTCAGCTTCTTTGATAAATATGCATTTTGGGCAAAAAGTCACTATTTATACTTGTCTAGTTGTACGTGAAGATTCTATGACGTTATATGGTTTTCTATCGCTTTGTGATCGTGAAGTATTTAATGTTTTACTTAATGTTTCAGGAGTTGGACCTAAGCTTGCTTTGGCTTGTTTAAATGTTCATGATGCTTCATCTATGACTGAAGCTGTAATAAATGGTGATTTGAAAGCTTTGGAAAAAATACCTGGTGTAGGTAAAAAATCTGCGCAAAGAATGATACTTGAAATTGGCAATAAATTAGGTGAAGTTAAAACTGTTGAAAATAATTGTATGAATGCTAATGCTAATCCATTTTACTTGCAAGTAGTTGATGCTTTAGTGCAATTAGGATGGAATAAAGATGCTTGTGAAAGTGCTGTGCAAGCTCTTTTGAAAAATAAAGATTACGATAATATTTCGCTTTTATTAAAGGAATCTTTAATATATTTGGGAGAAAATCATGGCAGATAGTATCGTTTCGCCTCAATTAGATGATAGTGATAAAGCTGTGGAATCGGCTTTACGTCCTAAAAAATTAAGTGATTTTGTAGGACAAAAAGTTGTTTCTAATCAGCTTGCGCTATTATTGCAAGCTGCTAAATTGCGTAAGGCAAGTCCTGACCATGTTTTACTTGCAGGTCCTCCTGGGCTAGGAAAAACTACTTTGTCGATGATAATTGCTAGTGAGATGGGTGTGTCTTTGCGTTTGACCTCAGGACCTGCGATATCTCACGCTGGAGATTTGGCGTCTATATTATCTTCTTTGCAAGAAAATGACGTATTATTTATTGATGAAATACACCGTTTAGCTCGTCCTGCCGAAGAAATGTTATATTTAGCTATGGAAGATTTTCGTGTGGATGTTGTTGTTGGAAAAGGTCCTGGAGCTACTTCTATACCTTTGACTTTACCGCCTTTCACTGTTGTTGGTGCAACAACTAGAGCTGGTCTTTTACCTGCACCTTTAAGAGATCGTTTTGGTTTTACTGGGCATTTAGAGCATTATGCGCCAGAAGATTTAGAAAAAATTATAAAACGTAGTGCATATTTGTTGAATACTGATATAAGTGATGATGCTGCTAAAGAGATTGCTTTAAGATCTAGAGGTACACCTCGTGTTGCTAATAGATTATTGCGTAGGGTTATTGATTATGCACAAGTTCGTGGTAATGGATACTGTGATTTAAAGATAGCTAGAGCAACACTTGAGCTTTTTGAAGTAGACAATTTGGGGCTTGATAAATTAGATAGAAATGTACTTAAGTCTTTATGTGTAAATTTTGCTGGGGGACCTGTTGGTCTTTCAACTTTAGCTGTAAGCATAGGTGAAGAAAGTGAAACTATAGAAAGTGTTGTAGAACCTTTTTTGGTTAGGCAATCGTTGATAGTTAGGACTTCCAGAGGACGTTGTGCTACGCGTAAAGCATATGAGCATTTAAAAATAAGTATGCCTGAAGAGAAAAAATTTTTATTTTGAATTATTCGATATTTTATTTTTGTACTTTGTTCAAAAAATGATTTTACATAGAATATTTATCTTAAAAAGTATACAATTTTGTATGGACTGTTGATTAATGGAGGTAATGTGGAATTACTAATTATAGCTGGTGTTTTAGTAGTATTTTTAATTTTTACATCTATAGCTTCTAAAAAAAAGCGAGAAGAGATGTCGAAAAAATTGAATGAACAACTTGTTCCAGGAGCTTGGGTTCAAACTATTGGTGGTTTTTGTGGAAAAGTTGTTGAAATTGATGGTGATGTTATTGTTTTAGCAACTCCTACAGGTGAGGAGTCTTTGTGGCTTTTAAAAGGAATTGCACGTGTGGAAGAACCTCCTTTTGCAATTGAAAGTTCTGATGATGAAAATGTCGAAGATCTTGAAAATGAAGATAATGATTCTGATAGTGATATAGAAGATAAATCACAAGCACAAAATTCTGATAATAGTGATTTCACGAATATGAATGATGAAAATAATCTTGAACAAGTACAAGTTGAAAAAACAGTAAATAAAGACTTGAATGAAAACTCTACAAAAGAATAGTGAAAAAGTAATAAATACTAACGTAATCTACAAATAGTGTGGATGAAAGGGAAAAAAGTGGCAACTAGCCCTAAGAAAGCTAAGCCAGTTAGAGATTTGATTATCCTATTGCTCCTTTTTGTCTTAGGAATTGGATCTTTAATTGCAGGTAGCATATTTTCAAATGCTTCTTATAAGCCGAAACTTGGTCTTGATCTTGAAGGAGGTACACAATTAATTTTGACACCTATTGCTTCCGATAAAGCTAAGACTGGTCAGCGTCATAATATTACGTCTGATGATATTGATCAGGCTATAAATATTATCCGTCAGCGTATAGATGCTTCAGGTGTAGCTGAAGCTGAAATTTCTAAGCAGGGTGGCGAAAATATAATTGTTTCTCTACCAGGTAAACCTTCTCGACAAACATTAGATTTGGTCAGGTCTTCAGCTCAATTGAATTTTAGGCCTGTTTTATTAGCAGGAAATCCTGGGCTTATTGAAGGTAATAAAAATTCAAATTCTAAAGAACAATTCAATCCTGATACTAATAAAGATGGTGTCATTTCAGATAAGCCTGTTACACCTGTAAAAAATAATTCTGATAAAGCTTGGATAACGGAAAAATCTTTGCAAAGTTTTGCAAATTTAGATTGTACTAATCCTAAAAATCGAGCTCGTAATTCAAGCGGTGACGATCCTAAAAAGCCTTTGGTTACTTGTGATGTAGATGGACAAGCAAAATATATATTGGGTCCAGTTGATGTAGAAGGTACATATATTTCTAATGCTTCATCAGGTTTGCGTCAAACGAATACGGGACAAAGTACCAATGAGTGGGTAGTAAACCTGGAATTCAATAAAAAAGGTGCAGATAAATTCGCTAAGGTTTCTGAACGTCTTGTTGCCTTTAGATCCAGTGATCCAACTCGTAACAGATTTGCAATTGTTTTGGATGGCAAAGTTGTTTCAGCTCCAGGTATAAATAGTGTTATAGGCAATGGCCGAGCTGAAATATCGGGTAATTTTACTAATGCTAGTGCTACGGCTTTAGCAAATGAGCTAAATTTTGGTTCTTTACCTTTGAATTTTAAAGTACAATCTGAACAGCAAATCAGCGCTACTTATGGTTCAAATCATTTAGAAAAAGGTATTTGGGCTGGTGCAATTGGTTTATTCTTAGTGATGATATATTTGATTTCTCAATATAGAGCTTTGGGTATAATATCGATTTTTTCACTGTTAGTGGCAGCTGCTGGTACTTATTTGAGCATTACTGTTTTGTCATGGACAATGGGATATAGACTTTCTTTAGCTGGAGTCGTAGGTTTGATAATATCGGTTGGTATAACGGCTGACTCCTTCATTGTTTATTTTGAACGTATTAGAGATGAAATACGTGATGGACATACTTTGAGTACTTCTGTTGAAGAAGGATGGGCTAGAGCGAAAAGAACTATTTTGATATCTGATGCAGTAAATATAATTGCTGCTGCTGTATTGTATCTGCTTGCAGTCGGTGGTGTTCAAGGTTTTGCATTCACATTAGGTCTTACAACTTTGATAGACTTATTAATTATCTTCTTATTCACTCATCCTATGATGGCATTGTTTACTCGTATGCATTTCTTTGCTTCAGGACATAAATTATCAGGAGTAAATCCAGAAAATCTAGGTGTAACAATAACTACATATGCTGGCAGAGGCAGGATGCGTTCTAGTAATGAAATTTCTATTGCACGTAGAAGAGCTATGGAAAGAAGAAAAGCTAAAACTGGTTTAGTAGAAGATATGGAAAAAAATAGTGATGAAAAAGGAGATAAAGCATCATGATTAGTTATTCTCGATGGGGAAATGAGCTTTACTCCGGCAAACGTTCATATGGTTTTATAAAAAATCGTAAAATATATTTTTCAATAGGTGGATTTTTCGTCTTATTGTCTATTATTTTATTACTATTTGTAGGAATGAATCCTAGTATCGAATTTAGGGGCGGTAGCGAGTTCACAGTGACGCATGCTAAGACTTTAGATCAGGATTTAGCATACAAAGTAATAAAACAGACTAATGTAAAAGACAGCATTACTCGTGTTACACAGATAGGAACAGATAGCATTAGATTGCAGACTGGTAAATTATCTGATCATGAAACTACTGCAGTTAGACAAAAGCTTGCTTCTGTTTATGGTGCTAGTGATAAAGACGTTACATCGACATTTATTGGACCATCTTGGGGACAGGATGTTACATCAAAGGCTCTATGGTCATTGGCAATATTCTTAGTTCTAGTAGCTTTAGTAATGGCTGCATATTTTAGAACTTGGACTATGTCAGTTGCGGCTCTTTTCGCATTAATGCACGATGTTTTTATTACTGCAGGATTTTTCTCTTTGACACAAGTGGAAGTATCACCAGCAACTGTTATAGGTTTCTTGACAATTTTGGGATATTCACTGTATGACACTGTTGTTGTCTTTGACAAGATACGTGAAAATACTAAAGACTTTTTGTCTCAAAGACGTTACACATATGGTGAGTTAGTGAATTTGTCTATAAATCAAACATTGGTGCGTTCAATAAATACCTCAATAGTGGCAATTCTTCCAGTAGCTTCTATATTCTTTATAGGTTCTTACCTATTAGGAGCCGGAACTTTGTGTGATATATCATTAGCATTATTAGTAGGTATGATTGTAGGTACGATGTCGTCAATTTTCTTGGCATCACCGCTACTATACTGGTTGCGTTCGCGTGAGCATAAAGTTAAAGATCATTCAGATGAAGTAATGAAATCGCGTGTAAAAATTAATGAAAATGGCGAAGAAATAATTTCGCAAGTACCTGTTTCTCCAGTAAAAGCAGGTAGACATTTAGGTCAATCTGCACAACCAAAAAAGAAAGCGAAAAGTAAGAGATGACTGAAAAAATCAGTGAACTTATAGCAACTAATTTAAAACATATTCCAGATTTTCCTGAAAAAGGTATTCTTTTCCATGATATTGTACCTTTGTTGGTAAATGGTGAAGCTTTTAGAGAACTAATAAAATCTATTGCTGACAAATATAGAGGAAAAATTGATGTCATTGCAGGACTTGAATCTCGCGGGTTTATTCTGGCAGCACCTTTAGCTTATGAATTAGGTATTGGCATGATTCCTGTACGTAAAGCTGGCAAATTACCTGGTGAAGTTATAGGTGTTGACTATAACTTGGAATATGGAACTGCTAGATTGGAGATGTCTCCTGATACTGTTAAAGAAAATGACAGAGTACTAATTATTGATGATGTTTTAGCTACAGGTGGCACAGCTTCCGCAGCAGTACAATTGCTAAAAAAATGTGGAGGAAACATACAAGGTTTAGTAGTTTTGATGGAATTGACAGGATTGCATGGCAGAGAAAAACTTAAAGGTATTGATATAGAAGCATATTTGCAGTTTGAATACTAAAAATTATTTTGTCAATCATGCATTTACTATTATTAATTACTGTTTAATATTTAGTGGGGAAATATCCCCACTATTTGTTTTTAAAATTACAAAAATAAAAGTAATTCTACCAATTATTGTGATGTGAATTACAATCAATAAATTTAAAATATTATTGTATAATTAAAAAAATCTATAATTAAGCTTTTAAATAAAATTGTATATATTACAAAATATTTGAGTTAATAATAGTTTTTATTGCTTACTTTTAAATGAGGTGTTTTCTATGGGGAAAGAAATAAGACATGAAACAACAGGTTCTATACCAGTAGTAAATGCATCATTTATGCGTTCAAGTTTGTCTTGGCTTGGAAAAAGAACAAAAATAAGCATACCTGAACTTGAACCATTAATAAGAGCTATGAAAGCAAACCATCCTAAAGCTGATATAAAACTTATTGAAAGAGCTTATGAAACGGCAAGAAAATTACATGAAGGACAATATAGGAAATCCGGTGAGCCTTATATTACTCATCCAGTCGCTGTATCAACAATTCTTGCTGAATTAGGAATGACTCCTACAACTCTCGTGGCGGCACTTTTGCACGATACTGTAGAAGATTGTGATTATACTTTAGAGCAATTAACTGCTGACTATGGTGAGGAAATTGCTCTTCTTGTAGATGGAGTTACAAAGTTAGATAAAGTTGAATATGGTGAAGCAGCTAAAGCTGAAACTGTTCGTAAAATGATAGTAGCAATGTCGAAAGATATTAGAGTACTTGTCATAAAATTGGCAGATAGATTGCACAATGCAAGAACATGGAAATATGTGCCTGCAGATGCTGCTAAGAAGAAAGCTAAAGAGACACTGGAAATTTATGCACCTTTAGCTAATAGGTTAGGAATGAATACTGTCAAATGGGAGCTTGAAGATAGAAGTTTTAAAGTTGCTTATCCTGATGTATATGATGAAATAAATCGCTTATTATTAAATCGAGCACCTGAAAGAGAAAAATATTTAAATAAAATAATTCATCAAATAGAAGAAGATCTACAGACTATAAAAATAAAAGGTAAAGTCACTGGCAGACCTAAACATCAATATTCAATATACCAAAAAATGGTTGTACGCGGTCGAGATTTTGAAGATATTTATGATTTAGTTGCTGTAAGAGTTCTAGTGAATACTGAACAAGACTGTTATGCGGTATTAGGTGCAATACACGCTAGATGGACACCAATTCCAGGTAAATTTAAAGATTATATAGCTATGCCTAAATTTAATTTATATAAGTCTTTACATACTACTGTTATGGGTATTGAAGGAAAGCCTGTTGAAATTCAAATTAGAACTCATCAAATGCATTATGATGCTGAATATGGTGTTGCAGCTCACTGGAAATATAAAGAAAACCCTAATGCTACTGGTAAATCTGGCGATAAAATGGATTCTAAAGAGCAAATGGGATGGTTACGTCAACTAGTTGAATGGCAGAAAGAAACAGACGATCCTAGTGAATTTTTAGAATCTTTAAGATATGAAGTTACTGGAAGCGAAATATATGTTTTTACGCCTAAAGGAGAAGTAGTAACATTAACTAAAGATGCTACACCAATTGATTTTGCTTATAATGTTCATACAGATGTTGGCCATAGAGCAATTGGAGCTAAAGTAAATGGAAAATTAGTGGCATTAGATACTAAGCTTTCCAATGGTGACAGGATAGAAATATTCACATCTAAATCTCAATCTGCAGGGCCTTCTCGTGATTGGTTAAATTTTGTTACTACACAAAGAGCTAAAAATAAAATAAAAAACTGGTTCTCAAAAGAACGCAGAGAAGAATCTATTGAACATGGTAAAGAGCTTCTGGCAAAAACTGCGAAAAGACAAAACCTTCCACTACAACGACTTTTATCACAAACTATACTTTCAGATCTTGCAAGCGAATTGGGCTATGATAATATTTCTGCAATGTATTTTGCTATTGCAGAAAATCATATTACACCAGGAAGCGTAATATCAAAGCTCGCAAGTAAAATTGATGACGCATCGGAATCTGACGATATAATAAATGAGGCATCAATTTTTCCTAACAAAGTGTATCAACCTGCTAAACCGACTTCAACTGGTGTTGTTGTTAAAGGAGCTGAAGGTACTGATATGCTTATAAAATTGGCAAAATGTTGTTTGCCTGTTCCTGGAGATGAGATTATAGGTTTTATAACTAGAGGACAAGGAATATCAGTACATTGTAAGAATTGTCCAAATATTGATTCTTTAGGAGAAGAATCTGAACGTCTTATTGATGTAGTATGGCAACATAATCCAAAAGCAGTTTATAGAGTGCGCATAAAAATTGAATCTTTAGACAGAGAAGGTATGCTTTCTGAAATATCAAGAGTTTTTTCAGATTATCATGTTAGAATTACAGATGTTTCTTTAAATACGACAACAGATTATTTAGCGGTATCATATTTTTCATTCGATACTGCTGATCCGTCTCATTTGAATGCT
The DNA here is from genome assembly GCA_946998115.1 of uncultured Actinomyces sp. Taxonomy (GTDB): domain Bacteria; phylum Actinomycetota; class Actinomycetes; order Actinomycetales; family Actinomycetaceae; genus ZJ293. The sequence continues at coordinate 10,328 of CAMPYB010000028.1, forward strand.
ATTCTTTCAGCTTTAAGGAGAATAGATGGAATATATGCTGTAAATCGTGTAACTGGTAATGTGTGACTTTTTTATTTGAATAAAGAAAGTGTTTCTTGTTTTAACAAAAAAATAAAATAGCGTAAAATACTAATAAAACTAGTAAAAATATAGTAAATTTTCTATTTTTCTTCTATCTATTAATGAAAAAAATAAATATTATCTATACGTACATAATGTTATATACCATCATCTACATATAGAGGCAAATGCATGCGTAAAGAATTACCTTTACTTTCTAAAGTTGATTTACTTGAATGGAAACTTTTAGATAGTAGCTCTTTGAGTGAGCTTTACAATCTTGTATCCGCAGTTGAACAAGCAGATGATGTAACATATAAAACAAGTTTATTAGAAATTGAAAATTTTTTAAAAAACCCACATAAACAATATGTGGGCGCATATAACAATGAAAATAAAATGATAGCATATGGGCTTCTAACATTGAAAGCTGATGAAAAAACAGTTTATTGCACAGGTGGAGTTCATCCTGATTGGCGTTGCGCAAAAATGGCGGAAATGCTAATAAAATCGTATAAAAAAATTGGAATAATAGTTTTGCAAAAATATTTTCGTAGCAAGAAAATTTTCAATATTTTCCCTAAAATTTATAGAAAAAATCGTGAATACGGATATGTTGTTTTGGATTTAAATGATTCAAAATCACTTTTGAAAGAGGTAATTGGAAAAATAAATTTTAAATCAAAAAATCGTTTTTTTGAAATGCGTAAAAAAATAGATGCACCTGTTGCTTTTGATGAAAAATTGCCTCCTTTTACGCATATACTTCCTTGGAATGCATGTTTGGATGAGTTAGTTAAAAAAGCTAATAATGAAATAAGTAATGAATTAGGGTATGAAATTTTGGATGCCAAACAGTGGCATAAATATTTAAAAATTTTGAATAAAAACTTGTGTCCTGTATTAGTAGATAAGACAACAGATAGAACTAAAGTTATAGGATATATTATTTCATCTAAATATGAACAAGATTGGGTGACATTAAAACATAAGGAAACATATATAGACCTCATAACTATTCTTCCGAAATTTAATCAGAAAATATTAGTTAAAGCGCTTCTTGAAGCTCATATGAATATAGCTTTTAAAGAAAAAATGCAATACGTTGCAATAGGAATAGACCCTGATAATCAACCAGAACTATATGAAATACTTAAAGAATTAGGGTTTGAGCTTTCACATTCTTCTACTGAATATGTAAGCAATCCTATACTGTTATGATGTAACAGAACATATATTTTAAAATATGTTTTATTCTTTGAAATAAACTTAATTTTAACTACCTATATATGCTATTTTTTTAGTAATCTTTTTACTCGAAGAAGTGCGTTTCATATCAACTTCAGGTAATTTTATTGGTACTTGTTTTTCAGTTAATGCTTTACCAATGCCTATACC
>CAMPYB010000029.1 GCA_946998115.1 uncultured Actinomyces sp.
AATTTCTTTGTTTGTTTTATCATATCTCTTCCTATCCATCGTCATTGTTTGAACTTCGCTTTTATTTTTAGATATCTTGACTTCCATAGATATGCCATTAGCTGATTCTTTTAATTCACTAATGACTGTATTTGCATCTTTATTAACGAAGTTGCATCCAGCGAAGCTGGTTATGCTTATTAATAATATTAAAAATAATATAAAAAACAGTGGCATCATTATCTTATTTGTTTTTTCAATACCTTTCACGCCAAATATTGTTGTAAGTAAAGTTACTACTACAACGATTATATGAAAAGGCACGACTGAAAAATCTGTTTCAGCAAATGATGAAAACCATTTTTCTGGGTTTACTGCCAATATTGTTCCTGTTGCTGAATCGAATAAACCTTTCAAAACGTAAGCTATTATGACTGCATATCCAAGAGCTATACATAAAGATCCAGCCAGGGGAAACCAGCCTATTATTTTACCGACAAGAGTGTCTTTTTTGAAACGCGTTTTGAAAGCTGCTTGATATGCTCCTACAGTACCAGTTCCTGCAAATCGTCCAACAGCATATTCAGCGGATAAACCTACGTAACTAAAAAGAATTATGAAGAAAAGATAAGGTAGTAAAAAGGTTCCTCCACCATTTGCATTAAATCTGTATGGGAATCCCCACACGTTAGCCATTCCAACTGCAGATCCTACAGAAGCTAAAATAAACCCCCAGCGGGTTTCAAAATTTGAAGTTATTTTATTTTTACTCATTTCTATACTTTCTTCATTAATTCTTTAATAAAATGATGGTTATAAAATAATATAATATAAAAAGAGAATAGTAAAAATAATTACTAGTTAAAGTTAAAGAATAGTAAAATTAACCGTTTGCATAGCACTTTTTTCACAAAAATCTGTTGATTTTATTGTTTTTTATAAATCTCACTACAACATTTTACATATTTTTCTACTACAATTTACATATTTTATGGCAACTGCCATTGCACTGGCAAAGCTCCTTGTTTAACTAAAAGTTCATTACACCTGCTAAAGGGACGAGAACAAAAAAAACCTCTGTATGCTGATAATGGAGAAGGGTGTGGCGATTTTATAATCGGATATTTTTTGAGCAACGGCGCAGCTGATTGTGCGTGCGCTCCCCACAATATTGCAACTAAAGGCTTATTTCTTTCAACTAATTTTTCAATAGCAAATTGTGTTATTTCTTCCCATCCTCTACCTGCATGCGATTGAGGTTTTCCTGTTTGCACGCTTAGAGTCCTGTTTAATAGCAAAACTCCCTGCTGGCACCAAGGCGTTAGATCACCATTTGAAGGATACTTACAACCTATGTCATCACATAGTTCTTTGTATATATTTTGTAAAGATTTAGGTAATTTTCTGTCTGCTTTCACAGCGAAACTTAAACCTATTGCGTCTCCTTTTGTAGGATAAGGATCTTGACCTATTAACAAAACTTTTACGTCGTCAAAATTATATCTAAACGCATTTAAAATGTTACCAATCGGCGGTTGGAATGTATTACCTTTTTTTTCTTCCGCATATAGCATTTTAGCCATTTTATCTAGTTTTTTTTCTATAGGTAACAGTTGTTTCGCCCACGTAGGATGCATTATTTTGCTCATTGTTTCTAAACTCATATTATTAATATTATAATATTCGGTTTTTTAGTTAAAATCTTTCGATAAGATTGTTTTAGAATATACGATTTTTTACGATATCATCAATATTTTAGTTATGTTCATTACAAATTTTACTTATTTTACATAATTTTTTGTTTTTTTCAGTTAGCGCATAGTGAAAAAATATTTTTTTCGGTAACCTATCAATATGAATTCTAATCAATATCCAGAAGATGAGTTTGACTTACAAGGTAGCACTCTTCCAGCGGGTGCTCATAGGAAGCCTGTTTCCAAGTGGCACATAGCATTGCCTTTTATTGCAGTAATTATTTTAGCGCCTATACTCGCATGGGGGTGCTTGTATTTAATTGATTATTCCGGTGATTCAAATTCTTCTGCAAGCTCTGTAAATAAAACTGATAGTAGCTCTAAGAAAGCTAAGGTTAAAAAGCAGGTTAAGAAAGCTAAAGAGGAAGCTGAAAAGAAAGCTGCTCAACAAGAAGAAGCCAAGCGCGAACGCGAGCAAGAACTTGAAAAAGCTAAAGCTGAGCAAGAATCTAAAAAACAAGCGGAACAACAGCCTGTTTTAAACACTAAAGTAAAGATTTTTAATGGCACACCTGTTACAGGTCTTGCTGGTCGTGTTGCAGAAAAAATAAAAGCTTCTAGTTTTACTAATGTTTCAGCTGGCAATAATCCTGGTATAAATGCAAATGCAACTACTGTTTATTACAGTTCACAAAATTTAAAAGCTACTGCTGAAAAAATAGCTCAACTTTTGGGTACTTCTAATGTTGTTGAAGATTCTTCAGCGCCGGGTGGCGATGGAATAGCTGTATTGCTTTTGAAGGATTATAGAGAATAATTTTGTAAGATTTATTATTTATGGTGCGCTTTTATCTAAATTGCGCACCGTATTTTTATTTGACGTAATATTTATTTATAGTAATTTTTTGTTTACTCTATCGCATTTGCGAGTCGTGTTTAACTATTATTTGCGTTTTCGCTTTTTAATTATTTTTCAGTTTTTTCAATGTTAGATTTTTCATTTTCTTTAGCAAGCTCTTTCAAATGTTTTTCCATGCATTCTTTCATGCGTTCTTTTTTCAAAAATCTAGTTGCAATAATTGCATATACGATTGTGATTACTAAAATTATTAAGCTTACTATTTTCATTTTTAGTATGAACGCTATAATAGCACCGATAACAAGGATAGTTATTAGTATATACAATAATATTTTTCTTGTACGTAAATCTAAATCAACTTGTACGTCTGTTTCTAACATTGTGCACGCTTTCTACATTTTTACGTTTATTGTATTTCTTTTTCTAATAATGATAGCAATTTTTTATTCATGTTGTGCATTAGCAAATGTGTACTGTTTATTTTTATGAATTTTATGTTTAGGTTTTTGTTTTCTGCTCTCATTTGATTATATTTTTCATATAACAGGTTGATCCATTTTTTATTTGCGTAAGTATTTTTTGAAATATATGCGCCGATTATAATGGTTGGTGTTTTTATTTTATTTTTCTTTTTTATTTCTATTAAATTTTTTTCCCATATTTTATAGTTTTTGTTTTCTTTGATTATTTTTTTTATAAATTGGTTTTTTAAGCAAAGTTTATAATATGATTTGTATGTTTTATATGATGTTAAAGTTAGTTTTGTGAAAATTTTTATTTTGTTTTTTATATGGTTTTTTATTGTTTTTGATTTATTGTTCAATAGAATATTTTTAGTTTTGTATTTTATTTTTAGCATTGTGCATAAAAAAGCAAAAATTGCAGCTATTGGTTTTGTTTCATAAATTTTTTCAATTTTTTTTGTGAAATATTTGTTTATGAATATGTTTATTGAATTTTTTTCTTGGAAATATTTTTGGTAGTGTTTGTTTGTCGCATGTTTTTTGCTATTTTTTACTAATAGCATTTTAGTGTTAATATTTTTTCGTATTTTTTGTTTTTCACATGAGGGGTCTAAAAGTATAATTTTTTCGCAATATTCAGGGTATATTCTGGCAAATGCTTCTGCTATGAATCCTCCCATGGAATGCGCTACTATTATTATTTTTTTTATTTTGAGTTCGTCTATTGTTTTTTTCAAAGCAAATATTTGTAAATATAAGTCGTTTGTAATATTGTCGGGTATGTTTTTCGTATATGCATTTGCTGGGCGTTCGTATACTATTATTCGTGTATTTTCGCTAATTTTTTTTATAAAATTTTCCCATTCTAGCATGCATATTCCGAGCCCTCCGATTAGTAGTATCGGTATTTTTCGGGTGATTTTATTTTTTTCTTTTTTACCACCTTTGGTGTCTATGTATGTTGTTTTTATTTTTTCATATTTTTGCTGGTTGCTTCGCATTTTCATTTTTTCTTTTCTTACAATTTTTTGTATCAAATGCTAGTTTTGTAAATTCTAGAACAGTAAAGATTGCCCATATTGATAAGAAGAGTACAGATATTCTTTGAGCATATCCTAAATATAAGTATTTCAGGTATACGCAACTCACGCCTAAATAGATTATAGATAGCAGGTGCAGTATTGCTGAAAAGTTTATGATTTTGCTATATTTTAGGCAATATGTATTGTTGTTTTTTTCGCGAGTTATTCCTAAATTTCTTTCACGTATTATAGAATAATTCCATATTGCATATGTTGTTATCATGACTATTGCAGTTGCGCCTATTAATACAGAAGATATTTCATGTGTCATTGTTGACCATGTTGCGCATTTTGGCGAGTTGATTTGTTTTTCAGATAGATTATATACAATGCATGTCATTGGGAATAATGCGTCTATAAATGTTAGTGTTGAAAATATTATGCTTGCCGTGAAGAGTGTTTTTTTAACGATTTTGCCTATTTTGTTTTCAATATTTTTCCACATGTTTTTATTTTTCCAAAAACAATATAGTATTGCGTAAATCATAATTGATGTAATAATGTCAGCTAATCGATAAAAATAGGAATTTTTTGCTTGCTGTGAAGCATATTCTGAAATGTATGCTCGCGAAGAGTCTATATTAGGGTTTAGGAAAGTGGTTGTTACCCACGAGTTGTATGTTAAAGCTATTATTATAATCAGCGTTTTTATTGTTGCGAGCTGTTTGTTTTGTTTAAGCATTATTTCCTTGCAGTGTTTTTTATTGGTTTTACGAATGGGAATGCGATTATTTCTCTTATATTAGTTCCGCAAAGTAGCATTGCCATACGGTCTATTCCCATTCCCATTCCGCCTGTTGGTGTTAATGCTAATTCCATGTCGTTTAGGAAGTCTGTGTCTACGCTCATAGCTTCAGGGTCGCCATATGCTGCCGCTAATGATTGTTCAATGAATCTTTCACGCTGATCTATCGGGTCTGTAAGTTCACTATATGCTGTTGCTATTTCCATTCCAAATGCCACTAAATCCCATCTTTCAGCGAGCTGTTTGTTTTCGCGATGTTGGCGTGTGAGTGGCGATGTTTCTTTCGGGAAATCAATATAAAATGTTGGATAGCTTGTGTTTGGTTCGACTAGTTTGTCGTATATTTCATTTATCATTTGCGCTACTGTGGCGTCTTCGTCAACATTTATTTTGTGTTTTTCGCATATTTTTTGTAATACGTTTTTTTCTGTGTCCATAGTGATTTTTGTGTTGACGGCTTTAGATACTGCTTCTAATACTGTTATTACGCGCCACGGCTTGCTGATGTCAACTTCAACCATTTTTTCTTCCGCATTTTCGTATGCGTCAATGTAGGATTGATGTTCGTCTTGTGTTTTCCAGATTTCGTTTTTTTGTATTTCATCAGCTTTTATGTGGAATATTTTTTCACTGTATTGTAGTTGTGTTTCGCTACTATTTTCTTCAAATTTTTTCACTATGTTTAAAGGTTGCCATATTATGTATCTTCCGTGGATTTTTTTCGCTGTTTCTTTTATTAGTTTTTCTGTTATTTTCATCATAGTGTTGTAATCAGCGTTTGCTTTATATGCTTCTAGTGATGTAAATTCTGGGTTGTGTGTGTTGTCTACTCCTTCGTTTCTGAATGATCGGCCTATTTCAAAAATTGCGTCCATGCCTGCAATAGCTAGCCTTTTTAAATATAATTCTGGCGCTATACGCAAGTTTACTTGATAGTTGTATGCGTTTAGATGTGTTATGAATGGTTTAGCATTTGCTCCTCCTTTTATAGCGTGGAGCATTGGTGTTTCTACTTCTGTAAAGTTTTCTTTTTCAAGAAGATGTCTGATTTGTGTTACGGCTTTAAAACGCATGCGCAATATTTGTAAGTTTCGATTTTGCGTCATAAGTTGCATTGTGCGATTGCGTGTGACTATTTTTTTGTCTAATACATTTTTTGTGTTTATTATTGGGCGTAATATTTTCGATAGCATGTTCCATGATGTCATGAATATACTATATTCGCCTGTTTTAGTGTATTGTATTACGCCTTTTACTGCTATTATGTCGCCTATGCTAGTGTATTTGATTAATTCATAGTTTTCTGTTTTATTTTTGATTGCTACACATTGTATTTTTTGTGTTTGATTATGAATATCTATGAATATTATTGAACCGTGTTTTCGTAAAGTTTTTATTCTTGCATGTACTGTTACTTTTTTTGAAAGATATTTTTCTTTTTCATCTATTAGTTCACAGATGTTGTTTGTTTTTTCACATGACGCTACAGGATAAAGTTGCATTCCTTTTTCAGCTAATTCGTGTGCTTTTTTGTAGCATATTTTTTGTTGTTCTGTTAGTTTTCTTGTGTTTACTGTGCTTTTTATGTTGTCGTCATATATTTTTTTCACAACGTTTCGATGTTGTTCGCTACTTATCCATTTAGGTGTTATTCTTTTGTCGTTGTAGCCAAATGGTAGGAATCCTTCGAGTTGTGCTGATGCTATTATTGTCGAGATCAGTCTGCCTGGTTTGAAAGCTATATAACGTGTCTGCCATGTGGGCTGGTATTTAGCGTTTGATTCGTATAGTGATTGTAGTTGCCACACTCTGGATGCGATTATTATTATTCTGCGCATTATTCTTTTTATAAAGTTTGCGTCTACTGCATTTCCTTCGACTATTAAATGTCTGAATGTAGCAAAGTTGAGTGATATTTTTTCGATGTTTTCTTCTCTTGCAATGTTGATAAGCGATAGTATCATTGCTTCTATTACACCATTTACGCTGTCGGGTTTTCTGCGCATTTGATTTAGTGATAGCCCTTTTGTGCCCCATGGCGCGAAAGTTAATAGTGCTTGTAAATTTTTGTTAGCATCGTATGCTGTTACTACCATTTGATCGAAATCTATTGAGTGTAGTATTCTGTCTGACGCCATGGAGAATCCGCGTTCATCACCGTTTCTATATTCTGCGGCTTTATTTTTCAGGTAGCATAATTCTTTTTCGTCTATTTTACATAAGCGTCTGCATTGTATTGTGATTCCTGCTTTGAGTGTTCTTTTTTTTGCCGCATTTAGGCCTTTCATATTTTTGTTGCCTACTGAGAAAAATGGTACGTCTATTATTGCTTCATCGCCTAGTGCTTTTATTATGAATCCTGATTTTTTATATGCGCGCGCACCGTTTTCTGTTGTTGATAGAGCTGCTGGTACGAGTCCTTCTTTGTGCGTAAATTCTATCCAGTTTTGTATAGCATTGTTCCAATTTTCGCGATTACCTATAGGGTCTCCTCCTGCAAGTGCAACTCCTGAGGCTATTGTGTATGTTATTGCGGCTTGTTTATTGTTGCTGAATATTATGCCTCTGTTATTGTTTGTGGAAAAATATGCTAGGGAATCTGTGGGGTATTTTGCTAATAGTTTGTGTAGTTGTAAATCTTGGTCTGCTGTCCTATTTACTCGTATGTTTGTTAGTAAGAATGATCGCAAAGCTATTAATGTTATTATTGCTGATGATATTGATATGAAATATGTTACAAATGAGTTGTTGAATATTTCTCTTCCGATTATAGGTAGTGGGATTCCTCTGTTTCCTAATGCTAATGCGATAAACCATAGTATGGCGTCACTTAAGTTTTGGTCTTTGCCATATACTACAGCTTGAAATATTATGCTGAAGATCATGAGTGCGAGTTCGCCAATGAAGAATATTAGTAACCCGATTTTTAATGATTTCTTGTTTATTTTAGATGGGAATTCATTTTTTGCCCATATGATTACTACTAATACGAGTATTGTCCACGTCAAGTTTGTTGTAATATATGTTATTTCATTTTTTAATAGGTATTTTATACTGTGATCTAAAATTGATATACCGATTATTAATGCCCATAGCGTGATATATGATATTTGTGTTATGACGAATAGCCATACTGTAATTTTTTTACGTCTGAATGCGCATGCGCCGAGTATTAGCATTAGGAATGCTGTGAATATTGATTGGCCGTGTATTATGTTGAATAATGCTAGGATGTGTGAGATTTTTGTTATTATTTGTATGTCGTGATGTTTTAATAGGAATTCTATTATTGAGTATGATCCTGCAAATATTGATCCCCAACCTATTATGCTTGGCACGCTTGTTTTTATTTTTTCGAGGATATTTTGTTTTTTTCCGTTAGTCATTTTTTTCATCTTTGTTTTTGTCGTCTTTTTTGTCTTTTGTGAATCCGAAGTAGAATACTGCGCCACCTCCTGCGAGGCTGAGCATTATTGGCATGAGCATCCACCATCTGAATGCTTCAAAATATATCCATGGTCTTTTGTCGAGTTGTGATACGTCGGCGTTTTTTGCTCTGTATGATGTTATTACTAGTCGGTGTGTGTTTATTCCATATGGCGTGCATGTGAATAGTGTTAGTATGTCTTTGCCGGGCACTGGGTTGAATAATTCTAGTTCTGTGGGTTTTATTACTGTTATTTTTTTCACGCGGTAGGCTAGTTTTTTTCCTAGGATTTGCACGTATATCATGTCTTTTTTCTTTAGTTTTGGTAAATCGTCGAATAGGCTGGCTGTGACTAGCCCTGAGTGTGCTGTTAGAACTGAGTTGGTGCCTTTTCCTCCTACGGGTAATGCTGTGCCGAATAAGTGTCCTGCGCCTTGCGATATGGAGCTTTCTTCTGTGCCTCGTCTGACTGGTAGGTCAATGTGTGCTTTTGGTACTAATAGTCTAGCTATTATTTCATCGGGTATTACTTTTTCGTATTCTTCATATTCTTTCGCACCAATTTTTGTCATTCTATGCAAGTATGGGTCGAGTATAGGTATGCCTCTAATATTTTTGTTGTAGTATCTGATTTTGTTTAGTAGTTCGTTTGCTCTTTTTGGGTTGTTTGCGAGTTTGGCTATTTTATCTGCTTGTATGCGTGAGATTCGAGTGATTTCTAGGTTTCCTATATATATACCCAGGACAGGATACATCATTAAGCTAATTCCTAGTAGTGTTAATACTACTATTATGATTTTGCGTAACAATGTTTTCTCCTCGGGTTTATTGATGTTTTATATTATAGCATTGTGGTTTTCTATTTTATATTTTGTATTTTTGTTTCGTATACGTGTTTTAGTTTTTAGATTTTGCATTATGTGGATTTTAAATATTTAGGTGGTACAGTTTGTAACTGTACCACCCGATATTTGAAATATTTTGTGAAGGTAATTATTTCACATATTATTTCACATTTTTACGTCTACCGACTGAGATGAATATACCACCTGCAAGAGCTATTAGGCCTGCTATTGTTAGTATTGTTATACCTGCAGCACCTGTTAGTGGTAGTTGGCTGTTCTTGTAGTTAATGATTTCAATACCATTTTCACCAACTTTAACTTTAGCATTTGCATCACCAGCTATTAAAGTAGCCCACTTCGTATTGGCAATATCAACTTTACCAGTTTTTGTTAATTTGACTTCATGAACTTCTGGTAATAGTTGGTATCCTGCTGGTGCCTTAGTTTCCTTTACGCAATATGGTTTCACTTCATTATTAACAACTGCTTTACCATCTTTCCAGTTAGAAAGCTGTAGATTGCTGAATTTTAGCAAACCGTTAGCATCAGTCTTACCTGTCTCAAGCTCTGTGTTTTCCATATTTGCACAAGTTGTACCAGTTGCGCGATATATCTTGAACTCAGCATCTTTAAGATCAACTCCAGCATCTGATTTTTTGTGCACTACAATGTCACCATATTTAGAAATAGCAGTATCAGACTTTACACCTTCACCTTTATCGTGAGTGTATTTATTCGGGAAGAATTCAGCTTGGTTTGATGTAGTACCAT
>CAMPYB010000030.1 GCA_946998115.1 uncultured Actinomyces sp.
TTCTGGTAATCGGATTGAGATGTTGCCTGATAGTTGGGGTAAGGTAACGAAAATTGGCGAGGGTGCTTTTAAAGATAATAATTATGGGAAATTAATTTTCTATGTAGAAGATAGTCAAGTAGCTACCTTGAAAAAATTATTAGACAATAATCCTTTTGGCTATAGATACCTCTATATCACGCCTAAATCGGGTAAACGTCCAGCAGGTGTGTCGGATGGCGAATATGTGAAAATTAATTGTACGACAACAATAACAGTGAAATATGTGGATGAATCTGGAAGGGAACTTATACCTGCAAAAACAATTAAATACGATGAAGTAAAACTTAAAGAATACAATAAAAAACATAATGCCTCTTATGACAATAGAGAAATTGATATAATACCAGAGCGAATTGATAAATATTTAACTCCTGGAAAGAGCACAGCCACAATTTCCAAAGATGGCGGTAGCGAACAAATAGTATTTAAATATAAAAAAATTGATATAAGTCATATGCATGTGGGAAAAATAAATTTTAAAGGTGTAAATACTTTTAAAGACATTAGAGAAAAATTCAGAACAGATTTATCATTTAGATCTGAAGCAAATCTGAATTATGATCATTGGGTCGTATTTCATCACCCGACATATGTAGAATTTAGTAATACATATGAGGATGATTTTATAGAAAAAATAGATAAAAAAACTCCAGGAATTACGAAAATAAAATTGAAAGGAATTACATCCGGTCGAGAATTTACGACTCCTATTTACTGGACATTAAAACCAGGGCCTACTCCAGAAAATACTAATATACCTATAAAAGCTACTTATGAAGTCGGCGGTATTGTTGTACAAGAAAGTACAGTGAATTTAAAAGTAAAATATCCACCAGTAATATTCGGTTTTTATAGTTGGACAGATAAATCTAAATGTGGAGATAAATTTGTTTCAGAAAACAGAAAAAATTCTGCTACTTATCAATATTATTTTGATGATTTATATAGAAATGTAGACAGTTATACGATAAAAACTATAATACCAAAATATGAAAAACACGATGGCAGTATTGTTGAAGCACAATTTGTTCCTGAAGAAAATCCCGGTTGGACTTTAACTGCTGATAAAAAATTGATTTATAAATCAAATAAAAAACTTGAAATGTCGTATCATCAATATTTTCCTTATATGAGTGAAGAAAAATATGTTACTGAATTGAAATTGCATTTTCCAGGTGCAAAACTTGAAAATGACATTGAAACTGAAGCCGAAGCGGAATTATCGATTGAGCATAAGAGCGAGGTGGAAAAGAATGTTAAAATTTCATCAAATAAATTCGTAAGTTCAGAATGCCATAATAAGTATTTTACTAAAGACGCGTATGAGTATGAGGCTCATTCTGGTGGTATTAAAGAATGCGACTGTCCTTCGGGCTCTCGTCCCTGCTGGCTTATTGAATGGGATACTGGCGAAGAAAGTGAACCTAAATCAACAGTAACAGATTACGATCTTGACCCAAAATTACAATATGTTTCAATAAGTGTATATGATGAAAAATTAGTGGGTTCAAAATTGCAGTTGCTTGATGAAAATGACAATATAAAATATGAGGAAAAAATACAATCAACTGGCATTATACAATTACCATCAGAAATTACAAAAAATCCTAAAATAAAACTTAGAATAAAAGATATTCAACCAATGGAAGAAGAATCTATTTGTAGGTTTTATGTAAATACAAAGCTTAGAGATTCAGATATCGATTCAGATATCTTAGATGATTTAATAGTTGAAAACTCTGCGGAACGAACAATTAATGTTAATGGAGAAAATATTAGTAAAAAGGATAAAGATCATTATACGTTTATTGTGCATGGTGATTACAATCCCACCCCTCCTACTCCTAGATATGAGAGTGGCGTATATACCCCTAGAATTTATGTAGACAATAGTAATTATATAAGAACGATGGAAACGCGTACCTTTACTGTTGGGGGTAAACTACAATCATCAGGTGCATATCATCTAAGAACAATAACAAATTTTGCGTTACTAAACAAACTGCCTGCAGGCGTAGGAATAACTGATATACAAATGTCACAAAAATTTAAAGAATTGCCGGGCGCTAAATATGAAATAATACCAAATTATGATGGCAAAGGAGGAACGGCAGTAAAATTTACTGCAGACCAAGTTGATGATGCAGAAAGTATTCGTGAAGTTGGAAAAATTAAAGTAAGACTTTTACCTTCATTTGACACTGATAACGAAGAAAAATTAAAAAGTTTTGTGGATGCAAGTGCAGATAGAGATACTCTTGATGTTATAGGTAGCGATTATGTTGATATTCCGATCAAACCTACAGAAGAATTATTCGTACAAAAAAATATTAGATTAAAAGGAGAACAAAACTGGTCGGAAAATATTCAAACGTCAACGAATAGTGAATTTGAATATAAACTACAAGTAGTAAATAATACAAGGTCAGCAAGGATAAAACCGATAATATATGATATTTTACCAAAAGTCGGAGATAGTATGCTTTACGCAGGTTCAAGAGGATCCGAGTTTGAAAATCGACTTTCCGACGAACCTATAAAGCTACCTGAAGGTTGGAAAGTACAATATACTTGTGACACAAATATTACACCTCAAAACAGGCAAAATGCGTCTTGGTCCGATAACAGGTGTGGAAGAGTAACTGCACTCAAATTTACAGCTGACAAAATAGATCCGATTGGAAATCGAGAATTTATCGTACCTATGATTACAAGACCTACAAATACGATTGCAGAATCGAAAGAACACTTTGGTGAGAGAGCTTTAAATAATTTTATTTTCCAAAATGAAAATGGAGAAGCAATTGAGTCAAATAATGTTTCAAATGAGATTACTCCACCAAGAACAATCATAAAATTCAAAAAATGCGCTAAAATGCCAAAAGACAAAAATAATCCAGAAGCTGAAAATAAAAACAAATGCACGAAACCACTTGAAGGTGCAAAATTTGGTTTATTTGATGAAAATGGTAATTTACAGAAAACTGCTATAAGCAATAAAAAAGGTGACGTAGAATTCATTGATAATGCCACTCCAGGATGGAAAATACGTGAATTACAAGCACCTCCTGTAAAGAGGGGGGATCATCCTGTTTGCAACAATAAATCTCCTAATTGTGATGACTATCCTTTTGAATATGCGTTGTCGAAAACAGCAAGACAACTCGTTAATACTGATTATAAAAAAGAAAAATTAGACGATAGCAAATTCACTTACAACATTGAATTAGAAAATGTATATAATTCTTTGAAAGTGAAAATGATAAAAAATGAAACGGTACTAGGTAATGTCAAATTTACTAAAGTAGATATAAATGGCAAACCGCTTGAACGCGTAGAATTTACTCTTACACCTAAACCTACAAAAGGTAGCGATGGTAAAGATGGGCAAACTCCTAACATACCTACGATGAAAGCAGTTTCAGATTCTAGGGGTGTAGTCAGTTTCAAAGATGTTCCAATTGGTGCATATGAATTGAATGAGACTAAAACACCAAATAAAAATTTACAACCGATAAAACCTATAAGAGTAGTTGTAAAAAAGAAAGGATATACTGCAGTAGTTGGTAAAGAAGGAAAAGTCGTAAATGATAAATATATTTTTGACATTTACAATATTGGTGTTAGAGATATAAAACGTGAGCCTTTTGGACAATGGCAAACAAATGATGGTTCTAATATAAAGAAAGGTAAATTCAAATTATATAGACCTGGTGGCAAAGTAGAAGAAATTGATATCGAAAAAGATAATAAAATAAAAGATTTAGAAGCAAATAAAATATATGAAATACAACAAGAAAAAACTGATTTAGGAGCCTATTATACAAATACTACGAAATACAAATTCCAAATAAATACTGAAGGTGAACTTTGTGATGAAAATGGCGTAGCATTATTTATACAAGACGGAATAGTTATTCCGAATGAAGAAAAAGAAAAAGAATCATCGCTCGAAATCATAAAAACTGATAATGAAAATAAACATAAAATAAGTGGAGCAGAATTCGCGCTATTCAAAAAACATGGAGAAGGATGGGACAAACTATCATCAGGTACTACTGACGGAAATGGTGAATTAAAATTTAATTCTCTTCCTCAAGGTGATTACCAAGCGCGTGAAATTAAACCAGCACTTGGATATGCAAAAACAAATGAAACTTACGAATTTTCTGTTGATAAACATGATAACCCAAAAGACGGTTTTACTTGGTCAGTAGGAAATTATCCTATAAAAATAAAAATTCACAAATTTGCGCCTTTCGTTGAAGGACTGGAAGAAAATGAAGCTGATAGAATATTATCTTCAAATCCAGGTTTAAAAAAGTGGCAAAATTCTGCTGGCTTTTTCACTGTTGGTTCACTACTTGCAGGTGCGAAATTTGACTTAAAAGATTCGCAAGGAAAGAAAATAACTAGCGTTAAAACTGACAATAAAGGTAACGCTATCATAAAAGGAATTAAACTTGATTCTTCAAAAATTTACAAATTAGAAGAAGAAAAAGCACCTTCTGGCTACATAAAGAAACATGCACCCATACCATTTAAAGTAGATGATTATGCAACATTAGATGACTTTGATGGAAGTGTAAATTTTGATATTCCAAACACTCAAGACAAAGGCATACTTGTAGTTAATAAATTGGATGAAACCAGTAGTGAACCTCTTGAAGGCGCAACATTTAAACTTACAGGACCACAAACAGCAAATCCGTCAGGTTTGCAAAAAGAAGGCGTAACTAATAATAACGGCATGGTAAGCTTTAGCGGACTCGAATATGGCAAAGAATATGTTTTGAAAGAAACTCACGCTCCAGATGGATATAAGCTTGACTCAACAGAACATAAAATAAAAATAGAAGACGATAGCAATCCTATAAGAACACTAAGAATATATAACAGTACATCGTTGAAAAAAGTCCAGGTTATAAAAACCAGCGAAGAAGGCACTGCGCTAAAAGGAGTTAAATTTGAGCTAATAGATAGCAAAAATACTACGGTACCATTACCTGAAACGAACAATGAAGGAAAAATTGATTTTAAAGTAAAAATAGGTGAAACCTATCAATTACGTGAAACATCTACACTACCTGGATATGCGCTTTTGCCTCAACCTATAAAATTCAAAGTTGACAGTAATGGTAACACTGAAATTTTAGGTGGTGGCGTAAACACTGTATACACGCATAAAAATAGTATCTACTCGATACTAACAGTCGTAAATTATCCTGAAGGCAAAGTTCCACTCTCAGGTAGAAACGGTTTATACCAATATTTACTAATAGGCGTAATTATCTTAACAGGTGTAACTTTCCTTACACTCAGTAGGAAGAAAAATGAATAATAAAACACATTACTAAATGTTGAAAACAGTTCAGCTATTCATATCAGTCGTCGTGGAATATAAGGGGAAGAAAAAAGACAGATTGCGCATATGACAATGAAATACCGTATCTAAACAATTTATGTGCAACCTGAGGGGGTATAGTTTTGTACTATACCCCCGTTTATAATTTAGCGTACAACAAATAATCTAATAATTAAAAGAAAACAAAACTAACCTACACTAGCACTTAGATATAGTTTTCATAAGACTTTCCTTCTCTTGACTTGTTACACTTAAACCGTATTTGTATTTAATAATAATCTGCCTTTTAGCGTAAGAACAACGTACTTTCAGATTAGACGGCTTCCATTCATAAAAATCTTGACTACCCTTTTCTTGATTAGCTTTACCATCAACAGCTATCAAATTCAAAGGATCATTAGCGAAAAATAATAATTTATTTTTACTCCATTTCCAAGCTCCGCTAATCCAAGCATTTTTCAAAGCTACAATATGGTCAATTTGAACTTTCGCAGAATACTTACCTCTTTTAAAATCAATCTTTTCACCCGTATAAGGATCATCCAATTTTCCAGAAAACACAATACAACCCTTAGCGTTTCGCTCCCGCAAATCCCTCTTCAAAATATCATTACGAGTATCACAACCATTATGATCAACATCAGCCCAAGGAAGCCCAAATTTTTTTCTATCATATTTAGGAACATCACTGTCATCAACATTCATTACTTTCAATTCACAAAGCTTCTGAGCATAACTATTATCATATTGCTCTTCACAAATTTTACTATCAGTATTTTCAATAGTAGAAGTAAAATAATTTTCCCGAAAAATATTATAAAAATACGGCAAAATAAACGCTAATAATATTACAAGAAACAAAAAATGCAATACAATCCTCTTTTTCCGTTTAACCTTATAATACTTATTTGACCTTCTACTATACTTCGGTATCTTATATGACATTATTCACCCTAAAAATAGACGTAAATAAAATTTTTATGAATAAACAGAACACAAACACAATACCTCCATGCAAAATCACAATAAAGCAAATCAAAACAAAATTTACTAACAAATATTCTTAAAAATAATTTTGCATTAACAAACATTCACCTGTTAACTGTTTATAAAAATAATATAATTCTACTTATACAAAAAGAAGAAAAATATAAAAAATGTGGATAAGTACTGAAATTAGCGCAAAAACATTATTCAGATTCAAAATTATCACAGCCAAAATCTTTACTGTCACAATTAGTATTTAACCCATTGCCCTTATCAGATCCACTACTTTTATCAGCATCGAAAGAATCTTCATCAACCTTTATATTCCCATAAAAAACACTACCATTTACATTTTTATCAGAACAATCAAAATCATAATGTTTATTACGAAGCTTCAAAACTGTTTTCAACTGAGCCGGAGTCAAATGCAACTGGTTTTGAGGAAGCTTCCAATTCCGCCAATTAGCTATAACAGTAAAAACAGTCCCAACAATAGTTGCAACAAGCATTCCTATCATCATCAAATCAAGCTTGAAAAAAATAACCATAACACCAGCAGAAACAAAAGCCGGGGTAGCATATAAAGTATTACCGCCAAAAACAGTAGGAACATTACCAGCAGAAATATCCCTAATCATACCACCACCAATAGAAGTCATCATACCTAGCATTATTGCCGGAATAACACCAAAACCTAACCCCAAAGTTTTAGCGGCACCTGTTGCTGACCAACACCCCAAAATAATACCATCAAAAAGTAGTAATACGCGCACTGACCATTTTCCATTCAAAGGCCACAACCAAGCGATAACAGCACCAGTCAAAGCAGTAATTAAATAATATTTATTAGTAATAGCTATAGGCGGACCAGCCGATAAAATAAGATCACGAAGTATACCACCTGCCAAAGCACACATTATTGCTAAAACACTAAAACCAACAATGTCAAAACCTTTTTGGCGTGCAATACGCCCACCAAGTATGCCATTAAGTAGCACACCAATAAGATCTATTACAACAAAAACTTCTGTAAGTTGCCTATTAAATTCTTCCAACACTATAAGCTCACTTTAAAAATAATACCTAATATTACAGTTATAGTTGCCGCAAAATAACCGATTAGCAGTTGCCTAAAAGCAGGCCATGCAGGATTCACTCCCGAAAGCACCCCCACAGTCGTACCAGTAGAAATCAAAGCTATCCCCGAAAGAATAGTCGAAACAAGCATAGCAGTAAAACTGTATGCGCCAAAAATATAAGGCAACACAGGAATCAACGAGCCTACACCGAAACACAAAAAAGAAAATAACGCTACCGACAAGGCGTTCATATTGCTATCCAAGCCGTTGCTCAAATCAGTTATCTTCTTAGGATATTCAGTGTTTAAAGACTGCAATAGCTCGCTTGCTTTATGATTAGCCTGATCCGAATCATAGCCTCTCGCTCTAAAAATCAGTGATACCTCATTTTCTTGCATGTCAAGATTAGCTATCAATTTATCCGTATAAGAATTTGGTTCACTAGCTTTTATCAACTCTTTTTGCGATTTTACTGAAATATATTCCCCAGCGGCCATTGACAAAGATCCAGCAAGACAGCCTGCAATACCAGTTATTAAAATATATGAACTTTGCACGCCACTTGCAGCAACTCCTAAAACTAAAGCAAGATTTGAAACAATTCCGTCATTCATCCCAAATATTGCCGCTCTGAAATTACCCGATATTTTATTCCTTGTTTCAGAAGTGAGTGCTCGCACTACTTCAGCATGCACTTGTTCATCAGCAAACATTCTTGGCGTAGCATTAGCCTCTTGCATATATTTTGCTCGTTCTTCATTTTTTTGCATTATTGCTAATATGAAAATCGACCCAAATAAGAAAGTCAATTTCGCCATAATACGCGATTTTATAGACGGCTTAGGTTCAGGATATGCATGTTCTCCAAGTAAATTCATCCAATGTTTTGCGTGTCTATGCTCAGCTGATGCCAATTCAAGTAAAATTTGTTTTTCTTCACCAGTTTTTTTATTTGCAAGTTTTGTATATAAAGCGGCTTCCATGCGTTCATCCGCAAGATACATTCGCCATTTTTGTATTTCCTGCTTGCTGATTTCAGCCTCTGTCATATTCGCCTCAAAATTCCTTGTTTATCTGCATTTATCCATAAAACTTACGTATAAATTCTATACTAGTTCTTTTGTTTTTAC
>CAMPYB010000031.1 GCA_946998115.1 uncultured Actinomyces sp.
AAACCAGCCTGCCCAAAAACAAAAAAACTACTCCACCGTAACCGACTTCGCCAAATTACGAGGTTGATCCACATCAAGCCCTTTAGCGCTAGCAACTTCACAAGCAAAAATCTGCATAGGAACTACTGTAAGCAAAGGCAAAAACAAGGTAGGAGCTTGCGGAACACGGAAAATAACATCCGCGCAATCATTAACAAACTCGTCGCCTTCCTCAGCAATAACAATAGTACGAGCACCTCGCGCGCGCACTTCCTGAATATTTGAAATAACTTTTTGATGCAAAACCGGCCTGCGCTTAGTAGGAACAATCACAAAAACAGGCTGGCCAGCTTCAATAAGAGCAATAGGACCATGCTTCAACTCACCAGCAGCAAATCCTTCAGCATGAATATAAGCCAGTTCTTTAAGCTTCAAAGCTCCTTCCAAAGCTATAGGATAAGACACGTGACGACCCAAAAAAATCACTGACGAAGTAGAAGCCATTTGTCTAGCAACTTGGCGAACTTGCTCACCTGAATCTAAAACCTTCTGTATCTTATCAGGTATCTTATTCAGCTCTTCCAAATATGATGCAATTTCATCCACATACTTGTTGCCACGTACTTGCGCTAAATATAATCCCAATAAATAGCACGCAGTAATTTGCGCTGTAAATGCTTTAGTTGATGCTACAGCAATTTCAGGACCTGCATGAGTCAACAAAACAGCATCCGATTCACGAGAAATAGTAGAACCAGGAGCATTTACAATAGCTAAAACCTTTGCTCCCTGTTCACGCGCATGCCTTATAGCCATAATCGTATCCATAGTCTCACCAGATTGCGAAATAGCAACTACTAAAGTCTTTTCTGTCACAACTGGGTCTCTATAACGAAACTCATGAGCAAGCTCCACTTCTACAGGAATACGGCACCAGTGTTCAATAGCATACCTAGCAACCATTCCAGCATAAGCAGCCGTACCACAAGCTACAACAACTATCTTATCGATAGTGCGCAAAATCGACTGTTCAATACGTAACTCATCTAAAGTGATCAAACCATTCTTATCAGTACGTGAAGCCAAAGTATCACGAACAGCTCTCGGTTGTTCATGAATTTCTTTTTCCATAAAAGTCGGCCAACCATCTTTATCAGCACGACCCCTTATAGAATCCACACTAAACTTCTTAGGCAACACTTCTTTGCCATCACTATCATAAACAGTAACTTTATCAGCAGTAACATCAACAATTTCATCCTGACCAATTTCCAATGCAGATTGTGTATATTCAGCAAAAGCTAATGCATCAGACCCTAAGAAATTCTCGCCATCTCCTAAACCAATAACAAGAGGTGAAGAACGACGAGCAGCAAATATATGTCCAGGACAATCTTTATTTAAAATCAACAAAGTAAAAGTGCCCTCAAGCCTAGCTGTACACTTACGAATTGCTTCAATCATGCGATAATTCAAATCTTTGCAATCAGACAAACTATATTCTTGAGCAATTAAATGAGCAATAACTTCTGTATCAGTTTCTGAAAGAAATTTAACACCAGCTTCTTTAAGCGCTGGACGAAACACATCAGCATTTTCAATAATACCATTATGAACTAAAGTTATCATTCCATCGTATGAAACATGAGGGTGAGCATTCGCAACAGTAGATGCGCCATGCGTAGCCCATCTAGTATGACCAATACTGCACAAACCTTCAGGTAAAGGATTAGATTGTAATTGTGCTTTCAAATTTACAAGCTTACCAACAGCTTTAGATACACAGACATCATTTCCCGTGTGCACTGCAACACCAGCAGAATCATAACCGCGATATTCTAACCTAGATAAACCAGCTAATACCACTTCTAAACTTGTATTACTAATGCACGAAGAACAATGACCCACAATTCCACACATATATTCATCTCTATCTCTTGAAAAACAAATAATAAACTATTGTACATTTAATAAACTAAAAACACACTATTTATCAAATATCTAAAAATGCAACACATGATAATTAGCACATTTTATTCACATTATTAAATAAAAATGGTAAAAATATTACAATGAATAGTAAATATTTAGGAAATAAATGATTGCAAAAAACAATATATCAGTATCCGCTCAACAAAATCCTACGAAAAACAATGAAAATAAACAAAAAATAAAACTACCTAAATATTTCACAAAAATAAATAGAAAACAATGGAATGAAATAAATTATAAAAAATCAAACATAAACCTCCATATTCTAACAGAAGATATAAAAAAAATAGCCAGTATTGGCGATCCAATAGATGAAAAAGAAGTAAACGAAATATATATTCCTCTATGCGAATTACTCGAAGAACACTTCATAAAACACATTAACTTATACAATAGACAAAATTTTTTAACAACTTCTCTTAAAAACACGAATAAAACACACACTAACGAACTATACAAAAAACCACCCACTTTTATAATAGCTGTAGCAGGTAGCGTTGCTGTTGGAAAATCCTCAGTCGCAAGACTATTACAAAAACTCTTACAACAACTACCTCAATCACCCAAAGTTGATTTAGTTACAACAGACGGATTTTTATATCCGAATAAAACCTTAGAAAAAAATAATTTAATGTCAAAAAAAGGCTTTCCAATATCATACGACATGAATACATTAATAAAATTTTTAAACAACATAAAGGCAGGAAAACAAAATCTACAAATACCCGTTTACTCACATATAGAATACGACATTATCAAAAATCATTCACAAATAATTTCAACTCCAGATATTCTAATATTAGAAGGACTAAATGTTTTACAAGCATCTAATAGCAAAAATGACAATCAAATATTAAGCGATCATTTCAACTATTCAATATATTTAGATGCACACCCTGAAAATATAGAAAAATGGTATGTGGAACGTTTTTTAAAATTAAAAGAAACAGCATTCAAACTTGAAAATTCATATTTCAAAAAATATTGTCATTTAAACCGTGCACAAGCAGTAAAACTTGCTAAAACAATTTGGAAAAATATAAACCTAAAAAACTTAGAAGAAAATATAGAAAAAACAAAAATAAGATCCAACGCAATCATATATAAAGGAAACAATCACAAAGTAAAAAACATATACTTACGCAACATATAAAACACATAAAAAAATTCATGAACGCAAAAACACAATTATATGAATAATCTCAAAACAAAACGAAATCTACAAAAATCACTCAAATCACGCAAATCACGCAAAACAATCAACAATCTTTATCTTCACATTCAATATCATCGGCACCATCCGAAACATCTTCATCATCGTCTTTACTTTCAGTAATAGTCTTTATAGTATTTTCACATTCAGAAATATCAAAAGATTTACATTCAGCATCTTGCTCATCAGAGTGAAAAATCTTCTCTTCATTTATCTTAATACCTTGACCTGAAATATCCTCAACATTAAGCCATCTGAAAAATTTTATAGAACCATTAGCAATAAGACGCGCAAAAATATTTCCAACAAATGAAATAAGTTTTTCTAATACAAAACCAAAAAGTATTCCTAAAACTATACCAACAGCGATACCAAGCAAAGGATTGTGATATAAAACAGCACCTACGCCATATCCCAAACTAATCAAATAAAAAGACCAAATAGCACCAGCGCAAAAAGCAGTCAAAACAAACTTAAAACGTGGATAACCAGTAGCTCCCGCTACCATATTAACAGCAATACGACCCACAGGAATAAAACGCGCAGTTAAAATATAAAACACGCCTTTAGCGGCCAAAGAATGTTCAGCTAAATCAAGAGCTTTCTTCCCGCGATCATTATTCAAAAAACTTATACGATACAAAGGAATATGCCTACCTATATGATAGGCTATAATATCACCTGTACTTGCACCGATTGCACCACAAACAGCAATCAGAAAAATATAAATATTACCATTAGCCGCATATAAACTCCCCATAGCAATCATCACAGATTCAGAAGGAAGAGGAGGAAAAAAACCATCCATCAAACACAGTCCAAATACTATCGGCAACACCCAAAGCGAAGTTGCAATATTCACAACAAAATCTTGAATAAAATCCATACTTCACTCTCTGCTAGTAGTAAATACAGACTAGTATGATTAAAATCATAAAAATGCGTAAACAACGTATTTACATAATATACCATAATTCGAGTAAAAATTACTCATAAATACTAAAGCTAATTTATGTGAACAATAAAATTATTTCTTACACACTTAACACTTTGCTAAAATTACAGATTTCACGCTAAAAATATATAAAACGCGCCATAAAATTCACAAAGCTAATTCTCTCTCTACTATTTTAGCTAGCTCTTTACATATTTCATCCGAACGTTGCTGAGTAGAAGCTTCAACCATAACCCTAATCAAAGGTTCTGTTCCAGAAGGACGCAAAAGCACTCTACCAGTATCAGCAAGCAAAGATTCATATTGCGAAACAGCTTTCCTAATATTCTCATTACCACTCAAACCTGCTTTATCAACTCCACGCACATTTATAAGTGTTTGAGGCAAACGCTTTATAAAACTGGATAATTGCTCCAAAGATTTAGCAGTTTTTTTAACTTCACAAGCAAGCAAAAGAGAAGTCAAAATACCATCACCAGTAGAAATAATGTCACGCGAAATCACATGACCTGACTGTTCACCACCCAAATTATATCCATTTTTCAGCATTTCCTCCAAAACATACCTATCACCTACAGCAGTTTGAACAGTCTTAATACCAGCTTTATGCATTGCTAAAATTAAACCTAAATTACTCATCACAGTGACTACTAGAGTATTTTTAGCTAGCTTACCTTTTTCACTAAAGGAACGAGCTAAAATTCCCATTATTTTATCACCGTCTACAAGCTCACCTTTTGAGTTTACTGCTAAACACCTATCCGCATCACCATCATAAGCAAATCCAAAATCTGCTCCACATTTAACAACAGCTTCCTGTAAACCTTTAGGATGCGTAGATCCACATTCATCATTAATATTGTAACCATTAGGAACATTATTTATGCACAATACATTAGCGCCAGCTCGCTCAAAAACCTTATGCGCAACATCAGAAGAAGCACCATTTGCGCAATCAATTACAATTTTCAAACCTGATAAATCTGTTTCACAAGCTGACAATAAATGCTCTATATAAGAATCAGCATTTATACCATCAAAATTCATGACACGTCCTACACCTTTACCAATCGGACGTGAAGATACATCTACGCCTTCATTAATTATTTTTTCTATCTCATCTTCAACACTATCAGGAAATTTTTTACCATCAGCATTAAAAAATTTAATACCATTATCTGAAAAAGGATTATGCGACGCTGAAATCACAACACCAAGACTAGCATCACTACTACTTGTCAAATACGCAATTGCAGGTGTAGGCAAAACACCAACATTTACAACATCAACTCCCATGCAAGTCAAACCAGCTATTATAGCATTTGACAAAAAATCGCCTGAAACACGAGTATCCATGCCTACGACAGCTTTAAATCTAACATTTTCACCTGTAGCAGTATCATTTTTCAAGTGCAAATATTTGGCAACTCCCATTCCCATCGCAAGCGCAAGCTCAGGAGAAAGTTTTCTATTAGCTATTCCTCTTACACCATCTGTGCCAAATAAACGTGCCATAGTTTCATTCCTTTATAGATAAACATCAACCAAACACAATTCTACTATAAAACATTTCTTCGCATATCATTACACACAAATATAAACAAAAGTTATAATAAATATGGAATAAATATGAAAAAATAAACGTTTACTAAAAAGGTTTAGAAATCTCTAACGCATTAATTACTATACTGTTGCAAACACAAAAATTGGGAAAAAATGAACATAAAAGAAATAGTCAAAAAATACAATCTTGAGAGCAACTTCACTCAACCAGAAATAGGCATAGAAAAAGAAAGCCATCGCATAAATAAAAATGCAGACTTAGCTCAAACACCACATCCAACAGTATTTGGAAACAGATCACATCAACCATATATACAAACCGATTTCGCAGAATCACAAATAGAACTCATAACACCTCCTTTTGAAAAAACAAATGAATTATCGAACTTTTTACAAACACTACATCAAATAACATTAAGAAATATTCCAACAAATGAATACATTTGGCCTTTCAGCATGCCACCACATTTGCCTGAAGAAAAAAATATACAAATAGTCCAATTAGAAAATAAAAAAGAAAAACAATATAGACAATATTTGGCAGATAAATACGGAAAATATAAACAATTATTATGCGGAATACACTATAATTTTGGCTTCAACATAAATTTTATAGAAAAAATCTCAAACATAACAAAAACAGATAAAGCACAAGTGCAAAATGAAATATACATGCAACTAGCTCAACAATTTTTACAACACCAATGGATATTAATATACTTATTTGGCGCAACTCCTGCAGTCGATCCTATTTATTTCAAAAATAAACTATCGCGAACAAAAAACACAAAACTAGTAAGAAGCCTACGCACAAGCAAATATGGTTATGTGAATGAAGAAAATATAAATGTATCCTTCTCAAATCTAGAAAGATACATAACAGATATAGAAAAATATGTTAAAAATAAACAACTTTTAGAAGAAAAAGAATTTTATTCACCAGTTAGATTAAAAGGTACAGAAAAAGTAAAAGATTTTCTAACACAAGGAATAAAATACTTAGAATTACGCTTATTCGACTTAAACCCTTTCACACCATATGCAATATCAGAAAAAGACATAAAATTTATAAAAGTATTCATGCTCGCATTATTATGGGTGCAAAGCACGGAACAACAAACAAATCAAAATATAAAAGAAAATGTTGCAGAAAAAATATGCTTAGGCAAAAAACTAGCTGAAGAAACATCACTACAAAATCCCTTTGAAAAAATAAAACAATTAGACAAAGCGAAAAAATTTTTCAAACAAATGGTAGAAATGGCTACAGAATGCGATCTTGATCAAACATACATAGACATAATAAAAGAAAAAGAAAAACAACTAGAAAATCCTAACGAAACAATCTGCGCAAAACTTTGTAAAAAAATAGAATATATAGAAAAAAAATACAAAATAGATACTATACAAGCAATAGAAAAAATCGGTTTAAATATTGCGAAAATAAATAAAAACAACGCTGAACAAAAAAAATATTGCATAAAATCATATGAAAATATGGAATTATCCACACAAGCATTAATTAGTGATGCAATACAATATGGAATACAAGTAGAAATATTAGACAAATATGATCAATTCATAAAACTTACATACAAAAACCATGAAGAATATGTAAAAAATGGCAATATGACAAGCAAAGATAACTATATAACTCCACTAATAATGGAAAATAAATTAGTGACAAAAAAAATATTGGCAAATAAAGGTTTTAACGTTCCTAAAAGCATACAATTGCATTATTCCAACTGTATAACTCAACCAACAATCAATACAAAAATAGATAGTAACATTATTCATGACATATTTGAACAAGTAAAAAACAAAAGAATAGTTATAAAACCAAAAACAACTAATTTTGGACTAGGCATATCAATATTCAAAGAACCTGTAACATCACAAACAGAATTGCATGAAGCAATAGAGCTCGCATTTGAAAAAGACAATGAAATAATGATAGAACAATATTTACCAGGAAAAGAATACAGATTTTTCACAGTAAATTATCAAACTAAAGCAGTGCTTTTCAGAATACCTGCAAATGTAACAGGTAATGGGCATAATACGATAAAACAACTAATTGATGAAAAAAACTCAAATCCATTAAGAGGAGACGGACTCACAACTCCTTTAAAAAAAATACACTTAGGCGAATTAGAAAAACTACACTTAAAACTGCAAAATATAGATTTAAATTATGTACCTAAAAAAGATGAAATAATATATTTACGCGCAAATTCAAATATTAGCACAGGCGGAGACTCCATCGATGTTACAGATATAGTAGACAGTAGCTACATAAATATAGCTAATACAATAAGCAAAACACTAGGTGCTAAAGTTTGTGGCATTGACCTTATTATCCCAAATATTACAAGCAGATACGATGAAAAAGAAAATCCTTACGGTCTGATAGAAGTAAATCACAATCCAATGATGATGATGCACATTTATCCTTATAAAGGTAAAAGTAGGCGACTTACACTCAACATACTTGAACTATTGTTTCCTGAAGTATTTGAGCCAAAAAAAATATAACTTATGTAACAGATATTTTCACAATCTCACATATTTACTCTTTAGTAATTTACTATTTAGAAACGCTATATGTAAAAAGAGTCCTCAAACATATTTTCTATTATGAAATTAGCGTGGTGCGTACGCCTTGGAACTCGTGTCCCGATAGTACACCCCAGCCTGCCGATCTGAGTGAGCGTGTGAGTACTGGTATTTGCCAGTATGGTGTAGG
>CAMPYB010000032.1 GCA_946998115.1 uncultured Actinomyces sp.
ATAGAATTTTATTCAAAATTTCGACAATTACTTAAAGTTTCACGTGAAACATTTATGCAAGTAAGTTGATAAATACTATATTGTCTTGTGAAACTTTGAAATCATTGTAGAATGAAGAAATTTACCACTACTGACAAGACGTTGTTAGTGTCGGAAAACTTTAGTTTTTATAACATTTACGCCCTGCTTGACTTCTGGAATGTTTGATAATAATAAACCTGTAATATAAATAATAAGCATTACGAATCCCACAACAATAATTTGCAGAATTGCTGTAAAGAAACGGCCAGAAGTTTCATTAATTGCAAGAGGTGAATATAGTAATGTGTTTGATATAAAGTAACCAAAAATGCTTGAAAATAGCATGATTATGTACATTTTTATGCAATTTTTAAATATATGCGTGTAGTTGATTGTTGGGAAAGATTTTTTCAAATATATTGCTTGTATAAATGATACTGTGGCAAAAGCTATACAACTAGTGACACAAAATGCCATAACCCAATATTTATGAGGGAAAAATACAGGAATCAAAGCCATACCTATGATAAGTACAAACACTCGTGGAATTTCTATAAAGAAAGCATTTTTTGTTTTTTCATAAGCAAACAATACTCGTGCATTGATCGTAACAAAAGCTTGTAATGGTATACAAACACATAATATTGATAAAACTTGAGAAATTGCGACAATTTCGTGATTTGGTCGTGAAGGGCCAACCATGCACGCTAGAGGTGTTGACAAAATAATCATTGTAAGCGAAGCGAAAATTGAGAAAATGCCAAGTATAGTTGCTACAAAACCGTAATCGGAAGTCATCTTTTCATCTTCGCCATTTGCAGCTTGGTAAGAAAGTCGTGTAAATAATGCTGTTATTATGGAAGTTGTTACAAGAGATTGAGGGATTGTGTAAATTAAATATGCAAATGTATGTACAGTTATAGATGGTATGAATTGTCCTGTTTGTACGCCGTAATTTTGCGCTGAAGAAGCAAGATTGCTAATTAATAGAAGCTCAAATTGTGATAATGCAACCACTCCGAAAGCCCATAAAGCTAATTTTGAAGCGTGTCCTAATCCGTATCCTTTCGTATGCCAAACTAAACGTAATTTAAAACCTGTCTTTTTTATTACAGGTATCAAAATTAATGCTTGAGCAACTATGCCTAAAGTGCCGGAACCTGCTATAAGTGCTATTTTATTCCAAGTCCAAAACGAAACCATGCCTGTTGTGTGCGTGTTTGCAAAACCGTATAAATAAATAAATACGCTCAAACCTAGAATTGAAATAATATTGTTAAGCACAGGTGACCACATGTATGGGCCGAAAGAATATTTAGCGTTCAAAACTTGTCCATACAATACGTATAACCCGTAAAAGAATATTTGAGGCATGCACCAGAAAGCAAAACTTATAGCAATAAGTTTCCAACCTGGCGACATGTCGTATGCAAATAATGATACGAGTATGGAGCTTGCGACTGTTGCGACTGTTGTTATAGCTAAAAGTATGAGACCTGTTGTTGTCAAAAGACTGTTTACAAATTCATCACCATTTTTTTTCCGAAAAGCGCGTACTATTTGAGGAACAAGTATAGCGTTTAATACACCACCAGCAAGTAAATTAAATATTGTATTTGGCAAAGTGTTGGCAACGTTGAAAGCGTCATGCGCACCGAAAGCTCCTAGTACAGCTAGGAGTAAAGCTGAACGAATTAAACCTAAAATTCTTGAAACAAATGTTCCAGCAAACATGATTAGAGAAGATTTTGCCATAGACGCATTAGATGGTTGCTCTTGAGCTTTTATCTGTGTTTGAGCTTTTGTATTTGCGTGTATGTTTTCATTTCTATTCATACTGTTGAATTCATTTGCTTTTTGATTTGTTTGTTCATTTGGGTTTTGTGTCATTTTTCCCTCGTGTATTATTTTAGGCTATTGCTCATTTGTGTTTTATGTTAGCCACGCTTTATATTCTAATTCTTTTGTGTAGTTTTCGTGTAGTTTTCGTCGTTTATGTTCATGCGTCTTTTATTTTTAATTATTGCTCTACTTATTCCGAATATTAATAGTAATAATAGTGCAGAGGCTATTATCGTTGTGCCTATGCCTTCCCATTCAGCTCGAACAGTAATTTCTACGGGTTGTGCACTGTTTATAATTTCTCCTTGATTATTTGTTATTGTAAATGATAATTGAGCAGTGCCATTTGCGATTGCTTTTACAGGTATTTTAGAAACTGTTCCGCCTTGTGCGGGAATTGATATTTTAGTGTTTTGTCTTACTTGTAATATGTGGTGTGAACTTGTGCTGATTAGGTTTGCTTTTATAGGGTACGATAAAGTGTTTGTCACAGTAACTGGAATGTCGGAATTTGAATTTATGAGATTTATTTGTTTTGAAGGTAGTATTTTTATTTTCTCAGAAATTTTTTTAGCGTTTTCTGATATTTTATTTAAATACTCTTGTCTTTTTTTGTTATTTTCCCAATGTTTGAAAGTGTGTAAAATAAGATTGTTAAAAGTTGTTTCTATAGTGTTTGGTTTTTGTATTATTGAGGATAAATTTTTTACTAATTGCATACTTTTTTCAATTTGTGGCAATGTTTTTTCAATATTTTTTGGAATAGTATTGTTTTTGATTTTAATGTCGTATTCATGTTCTGTCGTAGGCTTATTTATGTAATCACTATATTTTAGTATTTCGACCCAGTTTTTGTTATTTAATTGTGATATAGCGTCATAATCGTTAGAAGTTGGAATATAGTTATATGGGAGTTTAATTAGTATCTGTCGTCCTTCGTTTGGGCGTTGACGAGTGATTATTGCGGAATGTGCTAGTAATAATTGTGATTTGTTTAATTTTGAAATAGTGTTATCTGTAAAAATTTCGCTAAGTTGTTTGTCAACTATGCTTATACTATGTTTTTCGTCTAATTTTGTTATGCCATTTGGTGTATATGTTAATTGTGGTTTTTGTTTAACATTTTCAGTATTAGTGATTATATTTGTTGTAGTATTTGGTAGATATTGTGGTCGTGGTAATGCGTATTCGCTAAAAAATACGTTATCGAGTATAGGTGTTTTATCAAATATTTTTTCAAAATATTGTTTTGTGTAATTCATGTCGGGTATAAGAAAAGCTTTATTTTTTATTTGTTTCAGTGTTGATATATCAGCGTTAGCATATGGTAAAGCTATTATTTCAGTGTTTTGTGCATTATCTTTTATTGTTTTTATTAGTTGTTTTTGGGCGTCGTTTAATTGTTTGTTGTTTTCAGGTAGTTTAGGGTCTTTGTTTTTGTAAAAAGATTGGTTTGTTTTGAGTTTTGTGTCAAAAATTGCAGGATCGATTGCGAGTGTAATATTTTTTATAGAAGAAAATTTAGCTATTTCATTTAAACGATATTTTGCATAATCTATGCCAAGATTGGTTTGTGAATTTGATGCTTGTAATATTTCGTTGTCGGTAAAAGTAATAGGTGCGATTATAGATATTTTTGTTTTTTGTATCGGAGTTTGTGTTTCTAATATTATATATGTGCAATCATACGTGTTGGAAAATGCGTTATCATCATTACCTATAAGTTGTACACTGATTTTCCTTGGCCCCCATTGTTGTGTTTGAATAGGTAGGTTTTCAGTATCTAAAGTTATTGTTTTTTTTGTGGTACCTGGTGATATTTGTTCGATGTTTTCAACATGAACTATTTTATCATTGTGAAAGTTTTTATTTTTTATTTCTTTATTTAAATTTTCGCGACTGATTGGTGTGTTATCTTGAAAATAAACATTGAGTTTAGTGTTATAAAATGTTGTTTGTGTAGGATTATCTATAGAAATATCTAATGTTATTTTTTTATCTTTATTTAATGTTTTAGGCGTGATATTTAATATTTGTATGTTTACTCGAGAAGTGTTTTGTTTTTTGAGTAATGTTTTAATTTTGGAAGGCTTAATGGCGTCTGTTTGTGTTGTAGAAACAAAATGTGTGACAATTTTTGTATTGTTTTTTGCGTGTACAGGCTCGGTTGTTGTAAATACAATAATCGTAACTAAAAATGTAGTTAGAATGAACGTTAAAAAATGTTTTAATTGTCTAAAAACATTTATATTTCGCATTGCATTTCCATTCTGTTCTTAAATTAATTCATTAATAATTCTATAGCCATATTTATTATGCGACGTTCATTCGGGTATGCTAGTAATGAAGATACTTTTTCTAATTCTACCCATGCTACGTCTTCGGCTTCCTTATCAGGATCGTTATCAACTGTGAGTTCTCCGCTTAATGCTTCGAGTAAAAAATGATGAACTACTTTGTGTACGCGTTTTTTAGGACCAACAAACCAGTAGGAAATTGTTGATAAATGTTTTATGGCTCTGCCGTATATTCCTGTTTCTTCAAATATTTCTCTAACGGCCGCTTCGGGCGCAGTCTCTTTACCTTCTAAGTGCCCTTTAGGTAAGCACCATTCCAATTTTCCAGCTCTGTTCCTGCGTGATATTACTGCTACATATCCTTTTCCGTTTTCGATTTTCAGCATTATTCCACCAGCTGATGTTTCATGAACTATTGGTAAATTTGATGTGTTTGTACGCAAATTTCCCACAGGTGGTTTCGGAGTAAGACTTTTTTTGTTTAAGAACATACTTATTACTTTAACGGATATTGCTAAAAAAGATAATCATAATTATTGATATTTTAAGATTATTTAATTATTTAGATACTTAATAGTGGTATATTTTATTTTGGTTAATTGACATTTGTTTTTAGATTTGGATAAATATGGTTTCACGTTTTTCAACTGATACGACTACGCTCTATGCTAATGCTTTAAAAATTATGTCATCGCTACCTGATTGCGTAATGGATTTGGCGTCTAAATTTGTTGATGAAGGTTTTGAAATAGCTCTAGTTGGCGGACCTGTACGTGATGCTTTTTTAGGTATTAAGCCACATGATTTAGACTTTACTACTTCTGCTATGCCTGATGAAACGGAAAGAATTTTATCAACTTGGGGTACAGTTTGGGCTATTGGTAAAGAATTTGGAACTATTGGTGCTAAAAATGGTGATGTTATTGTTGAAGTTACGACTTATCGTGATGAAAGATATGATTTAAACAGCCGAAAACCTGTGGTTGCTTTTGGCGATAATTTAGAAGGAGATTTATCGCGTAGAGATTTTACTGTAAACGCTATGGCAATGTGCTTACCTGATATGATTTTGCATGATCCTTATAATGGTTTGCAAGATTTGTCTGAAGGTTTGCTTCGCACGCCTGTAGGTTCTCATCAATCTTTTGACGATGATCCTTTGAGGATAATGCGTGCTGGACGTTTTGTTGCACAATTAGGGTTTTCCGTATGTGATGATGTTTTTGATGCCATGGTTTCTATGCGTGACAGATTGGGTATTGTTTCTGCTGAAAGAATACAATCTGAATTGGTAAAATTAATTTGTTCAAAACATGTGCGTTTAGGTTTGGAACTTTTAGTTGATACAGGAGTTTGCGACATAGTTCTCCCTGAATTTAGTCAGCTTAAAAATACTGTTGATGAGCATAATAGGCATAAAGATGTTTATGAGCACACTTTGACTGTAGTCGAAAAAGCTATTGCTTTGGAAACTGATGAAAATGGAGTTGTGCCTGCTCCTGATTTTAAACTACGCTTTGCTGCATTGATGCATGATGTTGGTAAACCTGCTACACGTAAATTTGAAGAAGATGGAACAGTGTCTTTTCATCACCATGAGCTAGTTGGTGCGAAGATGACTAATAAGCGTATGAAGATTTTGAAATTTGATAAGCAGACGATTAAGGATGTTACTTTGCTTGTTGCATTGCATTTGCGTTTTCACGGGTATAGCGATCAAGCTTGGACTGATTCTGCAGTGCGTCGTTATGTTTGTGATGCTGGTGATATGTTAGAGCGTTTGAATCGTTTGACACGTTCAGATTGTACGACTCGCAACAAGAAGAAGATGTTGAAATTATCTAAAGCATACGATGATTTAGAATCAAGAATTGTAGCTTTACGTGAAAAAGAAGAGCTTGCTGCTATTCGTCCTGAATTAAATGGTGAGGAAATAATGGAATTGTTGAATCTGAAACCTGGACGTGAAGTAGGTGTTGCATACAAGTTTTTGCTGAATCTTCGTTTAGATGAGGGAATTTTAGGCAAGGAAGTTGTGAAATCCAGGCTTTTGAAGTGGTGGTCAGAAAATCGTAATAATCTTTTTTCTGCATAAATCTGTATAAGTAGTTAGTGGAGAATAATATAAAATTTGGCGTGTAAGGTCCATTTTTAGTGGTAAGTTGTAATAAAAAATTCAGTATTTACCCTAGTATTTTCCTAATATTATTTAATTAGTTGGTTCTTTAGCTTTTATGAGTTATATAATATAGAAATCGTAACTGTTTATTTTCATACATAAAAGGAAGATAATGGCTTCTAAATCGACTAGGTCAGCTATGAAAAAGAAAAGTTCACTAGGGAGAGTTATTTTCAGGTGGACTGGTTTATTTGCAGCATTGACTGTTTTAGTTGGACTTTTTGTTTTTGTTGTCACATATATTTTACTACCTATCCCTAAGCCTTCTGATTTGGCTTAGCACAATCGAGTAAAGTTTATTATTCTGACGGAAAGACTGTGCTTGGTGAATTTTCTAAAGTAAATAGGAGTGTTATTGATACGTCCACTATTCCCAAATATGTGGGTAGAGCTGTTATTGCTTCTGAGGATAGAAGTTTTTATGAAAATAGTGGCGTAGATATTAGGGGTATTATACGTGCTTTTATAAATAATGTTAGCGGTGGAGCAAGACAGGGTGCTTCTACTTTGACTCAGCAGTATGTCGAAAATTATTATTCAGGTAGTCGTGGTGGATATATAGGTAAAATTCGTGAGTCAATTTTAGCTTTGAAAATAAACAGTAAAGTTTCAAAAGAAAAAGTTTTAGACGCATATTTGAATACTATTTATTTTGGCCGTGGTGCTTATGGTATTCAAGCTGCTGCTAGAGCTTATTTTAATGTGGATGCTGAAAATTTGACTCTTTCGCAATCTGCTTTGCTTGCAGGTATAATTCCTGCTCCTTCAGGATGGGATCCTAAAGTTGATTTGAGAATGGCCAAGATTCGTTGTAAGCGCGTAATTAACAATATGGCTGAAGATGGCATGATTAGTGTTGCTGAAAAGAAAAAGCTGAAATTCCCTAAAACCGTTGAAACAGTTAGACCGAATGTGTATGCGGGCGATAAAGGATATTTGTTGTTCCATGTGCGTCAAGAGCTCAAAAAACGTATGTCATTAAGTGACGAGAAATTAGATACTGGTGGATATAAGATTATTACTACTATCGATAAAGATAAGCAACAAGCAGCTGTTGATGCTGTGAATAAGTTGCCTTCAAGTCGTCCTAAAAATATGAGAGTCGGTATTGTTAATATAAACACTAAATCTGGTGCAATTGAGGCTGAATATGGTGGCGAAAATTATTTGAAGATACAAAGAAATGTAATTACTGATGACTATGTTTTGCCTGGTTCTACTTTTAAAGTTTTCACTCTTGTCGCAGGTTTGCAAAATGGCTATACTTTGAATTCTGTTTTTTCTGGTAATTCGCCAATGAATTTCGACGGATATAAAGTGAAAAATTATGGTAATTTCTCATATGGTAATATGACTTTATTACGTGCTTGGATAAGATCTGCTAACACGCCGTTTATTGGTCTGAATAAGAAGATAGGTCCTGATAAGACTTATGAGACTGCAG
The DNA here is from genome assembly GCA_946998115.1 of uncultured Actinomyces sp. Lineage (GTDB taxonomy): Bacteria > Actinomycetota > Actinomycetes > Actinomycetales > Actinomycetaceae > ZJ293. Next base: position 7,784 of record CAMPYB010000032.1, read on the forward strand.
TGAAAGCTGGTATACCGAAGGATGCTCCAGGATTTGGTGCATTTTTAGCTAATCCTTTAGGTAGCTCGGCTTTGAAACCTATAGATTTGGCAAGCGCATATACCACTGTTGTTTCAGGAGGTATTAAGTATCAGACGCATATTGTGAAGAATGTTTCTGATAGTAAAGGCAATGTTATTTATAAGTCTGATGTGAGAGGTAAAAGAGTATTTCCGGCAGATTTAACAAATGAAGTGAATTTTGCTGGACAGCAAGCGGTTAAAGGACACGGTGGAGCTGTTGCGAGAATAAATCGTCCGATTGCTGGTAAAACTGGTACTGCTGAAGACGATAAAGGCGCATTGTTCTCTGGTTGGACACCATCTACTTACACGTTAGTTGTAATGCATCAGGTTGGTGCTAATGGTGAGCCTGTTCCTATCACTCCTTTTGGTGGTGTTAGCGAAGTTGTTGGTGAAAATTATCCTGCTACTATTTTTGCTAATTTTATGGATAAAATTTTGAGGAACACACCTGTTGAACAGTTCCCTAATAGAACCAACAATAAATATAACAAGTTTAGTCAGGTACAAAAAGGTGGCG
>CAMPYB010000033.1 GCA_946998115.1 uncultured Actinomyces sp.
CATGAGTATACAAATTTTAGAAATACTATAAAAGAATCTGATGGTGTACTATTTGTAACTCCTGAAAATAATAGAACTATTCCTGCTTGTTTAAAAAATGCTATAGATATTGGCTCTAAACCTAACAATGATGTGGCTTGGAAGAACTTACCTGCTGGTATTGTCAGTCACTCTGTCGGACGTATGGGTGGTTATAGTTCTCAAAAAAATTTAAAACTTGCACTTTCTTATTTTGATATGCCTATGTTGGGCCAGCCAGAAGTTTTTATAGGCCAATCTCCGACTTTGATAGATGAAGATGGTAATATTACTCAAGATTCTACAGTAGAATTTTTAAAAGATTTTGTGAATCGTTTCGTAGATCTTGTAGAAAGTGTTAAATAATTTGTGAATTTGATTTTATAAATGTAATAGTAAAGATTTGAGAATAGTTTTTAACACTTTAGCAATTTGTAAATAGCTTTGATTTTTCAAAGCTATTTTATTTATTTCAGAAGCTTTTTATAACATTTGGTAAAATTTATTTGCTAATGAAATGTTTTTTGTTGATCTATGTTTGAAAAAATAGTAAAATTTAGCACTCTGAATGTGCGAGTGCTAATAAAGTGCTATTATATATAGTGTGATTTTAAGGAGGTGGCATGTCATATAATCGAAGGCTTCAAGTTTTGCACGCAATAGTTAGTGACTACGTGAAAACGAGAGAACCAGTTTCTTCAAAAGCTTTAGTAGAAAGATATAATTTCGATGTGTCACCAGCTACGATTAGAAATGACATGGCAGTGCTTGAAGAACAAGGTCTTATACATCAGCCTCATACTTCAGCAGGACGTGTTCCGACTCATATGGGTTATAGGCTATTTGTAGATCAAATTGCTGAAATAAAACCTATATCTACTATAGAAAAAAAAGCTATAGTCTCATTTTTGCAAGACGCAACTGATGTGGAAGAAATTGTTGAAAAGTCTGTAAAATTACTTGCTAACCTTACGAATCAAGTTGCAGTCGTACAGTTTCCAACATTTAAGAAAATAAACTTTAAATATTTAGAATTGCTTCAATTAGCAGATAAAAAAATAATGTTGATAGTCATTACAACAACAGGTCAAGTTTCAAGACATAGTATAGAAATTCCTGTTAAAATAGAACCTGCTGATTTGGAAAATATAAAGATAAAAATAAATATGGCATGTGCAGGTCTTAAACCTAGTGAGATAGTGGTTTCTCTATCTCAACTATTAACTAATTTAAATTTTGCTGAAAAGTATTTGGTGCAATCTGTACAACAAGTCATATTGGACAGTTTAAATGATAATAAAGATGAAAAAATTCTCACAGCAGGATCTTCAAATTTAGTTAAATCAGACGATGATTTCACTAATTCGATAGTGCCAATCTTAGATGCTTTAGAAGAACAAGTTGTGTTATTACGTCTTTATTCTCAAATGAAAATGGACAAAAAAGTTGATGTATCTATAGGTGTGGAAAATAAGTGTGATGACTTGATAGAAACGTCTATAGTAACAGGTTATTATGGCAATGAAGAAAGTAAAGCACACATTAGCATAATAGGTCCGACGCGTATGGACTATTCAAAAAATATGTCTACTGTACAAGCAGTATGCAGTTATTTATCTAAATATTTATCGCAGAATGGATGAAGAATAAATGGATTATTATGAAATTTTAGGTGTAGATAAAAACGCTACTCAAGAAGAAATCAAAAAAGCGTACAGAAAAAAGGCGAGAAAATTACATCCAGATGTTGCTGGTGTTGAAAAAGAAGAGGAATTTAAAAATGTAACAGTTGCATATGAAACTTTGTCTCATCCCGATAAAAGACGTACATATGATATGGGAGGTGCCGATGCTTTCAGTGCAGGATTTGGTAGCTCAGGATTTGCTAATTTTAATGATATATTCGATACTTTTGGCTCATTTGATTCTTTTTTCAGCTCTGGTGCTTCTCAATCTTCAAGGCGTGCTAGTAGACAGCAGAGAGGTAATGACAGATTAATAAATGTGAGCTTAGATTTGAAAGAAATCGCTTTTGGTACTGAAAAAGAAATAATATTTGATACATTTGAGGTATGTAATCATTGTTCAGGTGAAGGTACTAATGAACCTACAAAAGAATGTTCACAATGTAAAGGTACAGGTCATATACAAAAAGTGATGCAATCTTTATTGGGACAAATAATGACTTCAGTTTCTTGTCCAACATGTAATGGCTATGGAAGTGTAATCGTATCTAAATGCGAACACTGTAGCGGACAGGGACGCATAAAAACTGAAAAAAATTTAAAAGTTACAATTCCTTCAGGCGTTGAAGATGGCAGTAGAATAAGAATCGCGCTTGCTGCAGACGCAGGATTATTTGGTGGCCCTAGTGGCGATTTGTATATTCAAATACAGCAGAAACATCATGACACTTTCTTGCGTGATGGTAACGATTTGCACACAAAAATTAAAATTCCAATTACAGCGGCAGTGCTTGGAACGCAATTTGAAATACAAACTTTAGATGGCGCGGAAAAAATAACTGTACCAGCAGGAACACAGCCTGGAGATAAAATAACTTTGAAAGAAAAAGGCATAGGTCGACTTAAAGGTACAGGAAGAGGAAATCTATATATTCATGTAGATATTGAAGTACCTAAGAAGATAGACGCTGAGCAAAAGAAACTATTTGAGCAAATAGCTAATTTGAGAGGTGAACAAATAGTTGAGCCGAAGATAGATACTAATCAGCAAGGGTTCTTTTCTAAACTCAGAGAAAAACTGGATTTATAATGACTTATCCAGTGTTTATAAAAACTGACGAAAACATTAATGATCTGAATATAGCAGATACAATATCTTTGTATGAAGCTGAAGCTCATCATGTTTTCGTCATGCGTTTGAAAGAAAATGACATATTAGATATAGTTGACGGCGCTGGAATGCGTGTGCGTTCAAAAATAAAAGCTTTGCAAAAAAATAATGTTCAATGTGAAATTTTAGAAAAGATTTTTGACGATAAAATTGAACCTGAAATAATTTTAGTACAAGCACTTGCTAAAAATGGAAGAGATGAGCAAGCTGTAGAATCATGCGTTGAACTCGGAATTCGTGGTGTAATACCATGGAAAGCGCAAAGATGCATAAGTACATGGACTGGTAATAAAATAAAAAAGTCTAGAATTAAATGGGAAAATATTGCTTTAGCTGCAGTAAAACAATCCAGACAAAGTTATATTGTGAACATTGCAGATCTTGTAGACAGCAATCAACTTGCAAATATGATGGATAATGACAATAAAAGTTGCAAGTATTCCAAAGATTTAAATTTTTTTGAAGGAAAAACTAATATTGATGAAAAAGCTAATTTAAATTGCATTGATACATCAATAAGCGACGTAAAATTTATTGTATTACACGAAAGCGCAACACAGTATTTGGCAGAAATACCAGAAGAATATTTTAAAAATTCTTCAAAAATATATTTAATTGTTGGCCCTGAAGGTGGCATAACTGATGTTGAACTTGAAAAATTTGCAGAAAAAGGTGCATTGAAAGTAAAACTTTCAGATAGTGTATTACGAACATCAAATGCGGGTGTTGTTGCTGCAACAATTGTTGCAACTAAAACAAATATGTGGAAAAGAAGAAAATAAAATAAGATATTCATTTTTAACATATGAATAATGAAAATCTAAAAATACTTTATATAAAATTACTAGTTGTATCATACAAATTTTACACAAAAACCGGCGATATTATAGAATTAATATTCGTACAGTTTAGGAGAGCAATGAGCATAGAAGTATGTAACGAGACGACTTATGAACTTGATGAAAAAGAATTTGCAGATCTCGCTCGTTTTGTTTTAGACAAAATGCATGTAAATCCAAAAGCGGAATTATCTATACTATTTATAGATGAGCCTTCAATAGAAAAACTGCATATTCAATGGTTGGGATTGGAAGGTCCAACTGATGTTATGTCTTTTCCTATGGATGAGCTTAGGCCGGGGACTGAAGAAAACCTAAGTCCTGAAGGAATATTGGGAGATATAGTTGTTTGTCCTACAGTTGCTGCACGACAAGCTTTGAATGCAGGTCATAGTGCAATTGAAGAAATGCTTTTGCTTACGACTCATGGAATTTTGCATTTACTCGGATATGATCATGCTGAAAAGGAAGAAGAAAAAGTAATGTTTGCTTTACAAAGAAAATTGCTTTTGACTTTTTTAGCAGATAAAGAAAATTGAAAATAAAATTTAATATATCAGGTTGTAGTTTTAAAACTTATAATTTGTGCCGATATGTTTAAAAATATAAATAATGTGTGTTATGTTTGAAATTATTTTTTTATTATTAGGCGTGTTTTCAGGCATGTTAGCAAGTGTTATTTTGACTGGTGAAAACGCTACAGAACGACTTAGTCGTTCAAGTATTGATGAGACTGAATATTGTCAGCGTGATAAAGAAAAACTTTATTGGTTTGTAGATAATGCGTTGAGATCTGTGTTTTCTTTGAAAATATTATTTATGCTTCTTTTTTCTTTATCTACTATTTTGTTGTCTTTCGGTTTTATTGCGTTTTTTCACCGTTTTGTTATTTCACTTGTAATCTCAATTATATTTTGTGGTATGTTTGCATTATTTTTTATGGGAATTATACCTGTTTGGGTAGGTAGGGCTCATCCTGTAAAAGTGTCTTATCATTTGCGTAATATTTTATATTTTGTTAGTAGTTTTAATAATGGTATTGAACGTATAGTTTTACGTAAAAAGAAAAATACATCTGAAGCGGAAATGAAAGCAAATGTTGTGCGTGATTTGCGCGAATTAGTAGATAGTGTGGATGAAATTGATACTTTTGAGGCTGAAGATCGTGAGATAATAGAATCTGTTTTTGAATTGGGCGACACTATTGTGCGTGAAATAATGGTTCCTAGAATTGATATGGTAACAGTTTGCCCTGATGAAAGTATTGATTCAACATTAAAATTGTTTGTAAAATCTGGATATTCTAGATTGCCAGTTATAGGTAAGGATATGGATGATGTTAAAGGTGTTGTCTTTTTGAAAGATATTTTGCGTAGATTGCATTATTATCCTGATGATAAAGCTCTTCCTATTAAAACTGTTATAAGACCTGCTCATTTTGTGCCTGAAACTATGTTTTCAGATAATTTAATGCGTTCTATGCAACAAGAACTTTTCCACATAGCAATAGTTATAGATGAATATGGTGGAACAGCTGGTTTAGTAACTATTGAAGATCTTTTAGAAGTCCTCGTTGGAGATCTTGTGGATGAGCATGATAAAGATGTTGCTGATCCTGAAGAAATTTCATCTGGTATTTGGAAATTACCTGCACGTTTCCCTATAAATGAATTGGATGAAATTTTGGGAGTTGAAATTGAAGATGAAGATGTTGATACTGTTGGGGGTTTGCTTGCAAAAGCTATAGGAAAAGTTCCTTTGCCTGGTGCTACAGGTAGTATTCATGGAATAAATTTGATTGCGCAAGAAGCTGTTGGTCGTAGAAAACAAGTTGGTACTATACTTGTTTCAAAACAATGAAATTGATAAGGCTATTATAATTTCTTAATGTAAAATATGAACGTGTAATTATTTAGTATTTACTAAGCGAAAATTAAAAGGATTGCTTATGATTTTTCCGTCTGATGAAGATATGATGAATGGCCCTAATGCTTTAGATGGCTTTAAATCTGAGTTTAAGCTTGATTATCCTGATGATTATCGCGCAGGTTTTGCGTGTTTGATTGGTCGGCCTAATGCTGGTAAATCGACTTTAACTAACGCTTTGGTAGGTGAAAAAGTTGCTATTACATCGATGCGACCACAAACTACGCGACACACTATAAGAGCAGTTGTGCACAAGGATAATGGGCAAATTGTTTTAGTTGATACTCCTGGTTTGCATAGACCGCGTACTTTGCTTGGGAAACGTTTAAATGAAATGGTGCGTGAGACTTTATCAGATGTTGATGCTATTTTGTTTTGTTTACCGTCTAATCAAAAAATAGGTCCTGGTGATAGATTTATTGCTTCTCAATTGTCTTTAATCAAAACGCCTGTTATAGCGGTTGTTACTAAGATAGATTTGATTTCTGATAAAGATTTAATTGAATATTTACTTGATGTTTCAAAGCTTTATGATTTTGCTGATATTATTCCAGTTAGCGCTGTTGAGGATATGCAAGTGCAAGAATTATCTGAACTAGTTTTGTCTAAAATGCCACAGAGTCCTCCGCTTTATCCTGAAAATGAATTAACTGATGAATCTGATGAAGTTATGATTGCTGAACTTGTTAGAGAAGCCGCTTTGGAGGGTGTGCGGCAAGAGCTACCTCATTCTTTAGCTGTTGTTGTTGAGGAAATGATAACTCATGTAAATAAACAGAATAAAGAAATAGTTAATATTTATGTGAATCTTTTTGTAGAGAGAGATTCTCAAAAAGCTATTATTATAGGGAAAAATGGTTATCGTTTAAAATCTGTTGGAACTCGTGCGCGACTTGCTATAGAAAAATTTTTAAATAAAAAAGTTTTTTTGGATTTACATGTTAAAACAGCTAAGGATTGGCAACGTGATCCTAAGCAACTCAAAAAACTTGGTTTTTAGTATATATTTTTATTCTAAAAGATTGAAAATGTTGATTGTATGAGAAGTTGGAATAAGCTTTATCGCACTGAAGGTATTGTTTTGCGATCTTATAAGTTAGGTGAAGCTGATAAAATTATTGTTTTATTCACTAAAGATTATGGTATAAAATCAGCTGTTGCTCGTAGTGTTCGTAAAACTACATCTAAAATAGGTGCTAGAGTCGAGCCTTTTAATTATATTGATGTGCAACTTTGTAGTGGTAAAAGTTTGGATATTATAAGCCAAGTTGAAATTATAGGTGCATATTCTAAGGAAATTTCAAAAAACATTCAGTCTTTTACTGCCGCAAATTTAATGTGTGAAGTAGTTGAGAAACTTTTGATAGAAAATGAAAAGGCTTTATCTATTTTTTCTTTGCTAAAAGGTGGCTTATTTAGTTTGTCGTACAGGAATTATATGCCAGTTTTAGTTAGTTCTTCTTTTTGTTTACGCGCTTTGTCGATTAGTGGCTGGGCTCCTAGCTGTTTTAATTGCGCTAATTGTGGCAAAGAAGGATACCATGAATATTTTAATATTTATGATGGAGGAGCTATGTGTGATGCGTGTCGTAAAGTTGGGTGCAGAAAGATTGATGTGCGAACTATGAAATTGTTGCTTGATTTATTTGTTGGAAATTGGCAAGAAGTTGCAAAAGTGGAAAATTTTATTATTGATGAAGCAGTAGATGTAGTAAATTCTTATACGCAATGGCATTTAGAAAGATCTTTGAAATCGTTGCAGTTTCAAAATATACATTAAATATAAACATTTTGATGATTTTATAAGTAAATGATATTTTATATGAAGTATGGTGGAATTTTCTTTATAGATTTGTTATACTTCATAAGTTGGACAAATAAGGTTCAATTTTTTAGTAGTGTTTTTCATTGGTACTTATGTATTTAATGGTGTTTTAGATAGGAGCGGTAGGGCAAATGGCAGTTCCAAAGCGCAAGATGTCCCGCAGTAACACTCGCTCTCGCCGGTCCCAGTGGAAAGCTGAAATTCCTCAGCTTGACACAGTTAAAATCGGTGGACGCGAGATGACAATTCCACGTCGTTTAGTTCGTGCTGTAAAAGAAGGACTAATTAAGTAATTAATCTTCTAAAGCTCCCCGAAACTGTGGGGGCTTTTTATTTTAAATATTTTTAAATATTTTGAGAAATATATTATTTATATTTATGAGTAAGATCTTTAAATATTTTATTTATATTAAGTTTATGCGAAGATAATTAAAATTTTTTATAGAAAATATTTATATTTATATCTAATATTGTAGTGA
>CAMPYB010000034.1 GCA_946998115.1 uncultured Actinomyces sp.
AGTCCAATTATCACCACTTATTTGATAATGAATATTTACTGAGCTTGGATTACCGGTGGAAATATGGTTCCTAAAGATGAAATGGATTCATATATTAGCAAAGGTGAAAAATATATTTAACTTGTTGAATATTGTCTAGATTATGAGAGATAATCTGCTTGCTTATAAGCGGATTATCTCTTTTTTATATCCACATGTATTTATTCATTTTTAATCAGATATATAATTTGTGAGTTTAATTATTAATCAATGTAGATTAATAGTTATCTAATTCTGCTTAGATACTTAAATGAAGTTTGCTAATTTTAATTAGGCATACCTAACAATATTGATGTTATTATTAATAAGATTGGAAAAGTGTTGGAAGGATCATAATGGATAATGAGCAATTACCATTTGCTAATCGTAAAATAGAAGATGTTCCAGGACATTGGCTTTTAGCTAGGTTAGGTAAAAGAGTTTTACGTCCAGGAGGTTTGAGCTTGACAAGAAAAATGCTAGCTTTTTCTAAAATACAAGATTCTGATGTTGTAGAAATCGCTCCCGGCCTCGGAAGGACAGCTAGAGAAATAATTGAACAAATGCCAAAATCATATGTTGGTGTTGACGCGGATGAAAATGCTACAAAAATTGTTAACAAGATAGTGAAAGAGCACGGATATTGTGTAAATGCTGATGCTAAAAAAACAGGCCTAAAAGATTGTAGTGCAGATGTAGTTATAGGCGAAGCAATGCTTACAATGCAAAGCGAAAATGGAAAAAAACAAATTATAAGTGAAGCTTTGCGCATACTTAAACCAGGTGGAAGGTATGCTATTCATGAATTGGGTTTAAAACCTGACGACATGCCTGAAGAACAAATAAACACTCTTCGTAAAGAACTAGCTAAAGCCATAAAAGTAAATGCTCGTCCGATGACTAGCTCACAGTGGATAAAATATTTAACTGATGAAGGCTTTAAAATAGATTGGATAGACACTGCTCCTATGGCGTTGCTAAAAGTGCGTAGAAACATTGCTGATGAAGGAATATTGGGTGTGTTTAAAATATTGAAAAACCTATTTACCATTAAAGGTGCTCGTAAAAGAGTCATAGGAATGCGCAAAATTTTCCAAAAAAATAAAAATAATTTATGTGGAATTGCAATCGTTGCTCGTAAACCTGAATAAAAAATATTTAATACTAGGAGATAATAATGCCAGAATCGAAATCGTATAAACAATCAGCTGCAATAACTGGAATAAATGAAACTTTACCTGTTGTCCAAGACAGTATAACTTCAAAAGTTCCTCTAGAAAATGATATTTTTCAGCTCACATTATTTTCTTTCGACAAAGATCAAGGATTATCAACACACACATCTACTAAAGCAGTAATTCTGACATTACTATCTGGTTCTATGGAATTCATATTAGATGGAATAAAATATGAGATTACAAGTGGTGATTCTATTTATATTTCACCTAATACGCCACATTCTTTAAAAGCTAAATCAGCTTCACGCATGCAATTAATAATGATCAACGTATGAAAAGATATCAATAAGTGAAATATTAATGCTTAAAGCGATATGCAAATATGTATCTTTATACCTTGTAACAATGGAGCCACTTGAGAGAATCGAACTCTCGACCTATTCATTACGAGTGAATCGCTCTGCCGACTGAGCTAAAGTGGCATTCACAAATAGATTTTACATGGTTTTTTACTCCAGTAAAAGTATAATAAGAAAATCGTGAAACTAAATTGCTGTAAGCGCGTTTATTATCATTGTTTTATGCGGAGTTAAATAGTTTTTAACAGTGAAACGGATAACAGATAAAATGTAATATATACAAATATTTACACATTTATTTACTTACATAAAAATATCTAAAATTTACAAAAAAATAGTCTATAATAAGCTAGTGTTTATGTTTGTGTGTTTTATTTAAGGATTGTGTGCATGTTTCCTGAAAATTTGGGAGCTGAAGATTTCTCTGTTCCTCCTCAAGATATCGATGCTGAACGATGCATTTTGGGTGCAATGATGCTTTCGCAAGATGTTATTGCTGACATGGTGGAAAGACTTAAAAGTACAAATTTTTACAAGCCTGCACATGAAACAATTTACGATACGATTTGCGAACTTTACAGTAAAGGTGAACCTGCTGACGCAATAACAGTAAAATCTCGTTTAGAAGATAAAGGTATAATTGACAGTATAGGCGGTGCCCAATATTTACACACACTCATAGCAAGTGTTCCAACTATTAGCAATACTTCATATTACGCAAAAATAGTTAAAGACAAGTTCATGTTAAGAGAACTTATAAAAGCTTGTAATAGGATTATTCAACTCTCGTATTCAACAGATGGTGAAGAAGTTAGTAACATTGTTAATAGGGCACAGTCAGAAATTTACGCTCTTTCTCTTAATGACAAAAAAGAAGACTGTGAAAAATTAGATAATGTTTTAGAATCAACTATTCGTAAAATTGAAGATAACAGTAAAAATAATGATAGCATGCTGGGAGTGCCTACTGGTTTTATAGATTTAGATAAGTTAACTGGTGGATTGCAAGGCGGACAAATGATTATCGTCGCTGCGCGACCAGGTGTAGGTAAATCAACTTTAGGATTAGATTTCTGTCGTTATGCATCTGTGAAAAAGAAAATTCCATCCGTTATTTTTTCTCTTGAAATGTCAAAAGAAGAAATTGCGACACGTCTAATATCTGCTGAAGGAAATATACTTTTGTCCAATCTGAAAAGGGGCGGTGAGCTCAAAGACGAAAATTGGACAACAATTGCTGAAGTTTTATCTAATGTTAATGACGCTCCACTATATATAGACGATAGTGCAAATCTTACTATGAATGAGATTAGAGCTAAATGCAGAAGGCTCAAGCAAAGAGAAAATATTCAGCTTGTCGTAATTGACTATTTACAGCTCATGTCTTCAGATAAAAAGTTTGAATCACGTCAACAGGAAGTATCCGAGTTATCTCGTTCTATAAAACTTTTAGCTAAAGAACTAAATATACCTATTATTGCTATTGCACAGTTAAACCGTGGAGTTGAACAAAGAGCTGATAAAAAACCTATGATGTCAGATTTGCGTGAATCGGGATCGTTGGAACAAGATGCTGATGTTATCATGCTTTTAAATAGGCCATCAGCATTTGGTGATACCGACCGTAAAGCGGAAGCCGACATAATAGTTGCAAAGCACAGAAATGGCGAAACTCGTACAATACCAGTAATATTCCAAGGTCATTATTCAAAGTTTAACAATTTAGCGAAATTTTAACACGTATTATTAAAATTTTGAGTATTACAATGCTATAAGTGTCGTAGATAACGCCAGATTCTATTCTTAATACCTTTAGAGTCAAGAAAACTAGAATAAATTGAGTAATCAAAATTAGTAATAAATGCTATGAAAACTACTGGAATTGCGTAACAGAAAATATTGAAACCAAATATTTCTAAAGCTATAAAAATAGGTGCGAATAATGTGTTTGTGCAAGAAGCAAATACTGATACATAACCCAAAGCTGCTCCTACAAGCGGTGTTATACCAACAATTGGCGCAAACCAGAATCCAAAACATGCACCGATTGTGAAAATCGGAGTAACTTCACCACCAAAAAATCCTACAGTTAGACATAATGCAGTGAAAATAATTTTTAATAACCAGTCGAACCAATAAATATGAGGTTGGGAGCTTGTGAAAATATTTAAAATAAGATTTGTGCCTAATCCGTTATAGCGACCACTGAAAGCTATCCATAAAGTAATGCTCAAAAAAAACGAGCCAATCAAAACACGTATTAACAAATTAGGTAGGAAATGATCAAATACTTTTCTTAAAAATTTTAAAGCAAAACTAAAAATGAATCCAACACAACTACAAGCCAAACCAAACACAATAAATTTCAGCATTAGAATGCCAGAAAAAGAGGACGTATTTGCTATATGTGCTTCAAATTTATGTAACCACAAAGAACTAGATGTAATATAAGCAGTAAAACTTGAAATAAATGTTGGCAATATTGCATATAAAAACGTGCATTGCGCGGAAAATAATTCAAAAGCAAAAAACGAAGCAGCTATAGGAACATGAAAAAGACCAGAAAATCCTGCCGCAATACCGCTTGCTATTAAAACTTTACGTAATTTTATTTTTAGATCATCAGATAGATATTTGCTAAAAGGCACGCTTACAATATCAGCTGTTGTTGAACCGATTTGCATTGCAACACCTTCTCGACCAACGCTTGCTCCGACTAAATGGCACAACCATGTTCCGCAAATAATAAAAGGCAAATACCATGGGCTAATATTTTTTACTTCACGGTTTGTGTGACATATTTTAAAAGCTTCCCCTAAAACGTTTCTATATAAAAATTTTGAACGAATAATAACCACTGTTGAACCAGCCACAAACATAAATGGCAATAAGTATTTTACGTGTGCAGAATGTAAATTTACTACCCAAAGTAGAACATTACCGAATAGTGAACATAGTACACCTGTAAAAAATCCTATTATTATGCTAGATAAAATGGATATTAAGAAAAATTTCACTATATTTTTATGTGTCGAAACCATTATTATGTACTTCACTGCCTTAATTATGTTTATTTTATTTCCAAATATATTTTATTTACTTTATTATTATTTTTTGAAATTTTATTCACTAAAATCTGTATTTTAATTCATTATTATTTTCATAAAACTATAATAAATTTTTATGTTGACAATAATTCAAAGCTAACCAGCCAAATGGAACACGTATCCAAAATGTCAAAACCCTATATAATACGGCGATTGATATTGCTACAGTTGCATGTATTCCAAGTATGCTTAAAATGCTGGAAAGAGCGATTTCTACACCTCCAATACCACCAGGTGAAGGTAATGCCGAACCAATATAGTTTGCTATTAAAAAAATTATTACAACAAAAAAATATGAAAAATGGTAATTAAAAGACAATATTACGAAATAAAAACAGGTAGCATAACCTAAACTCATCATTACTGTAGATAGCCAACCTAAAATTATTCGTTTAGGATTTGCAACTATCCATTTTAAACGTGGAAAAACTTTGTTATAACAAGTAATTATTTTAGAAACTATAAATTTGCGTAATGGTCGATAAATTGCACATACTACTAATAGACAAAGAGACAATAACAATACTATTATCACCCAAAACCAAGGTATTGAAAATTTTAAGGAATAACCTAATACAGGTATCATTATCATGAATAAAAATATAGTGAAAACTTGCACTATTTGCGTTAAAAATACACTTGCTATAGCTAAGCTTAGATTTATTTTATGTTTAACTAGAAATCTTACATTTAAAGCTAGTATTCCTATACCTGCAGGAAAAATCAATGAAATAATACCACCAGCAATATGCATTACGATAGTATCCCAGAGTTTCAATTTTTCAGGCGTGAAAAATATTAGAGCAAGTGACGCGCCAAGAAAAGGTATTAACGAAAAAAAGAAAGCTATTGCTAGGAAATAAAAGTTAGCTGTTGACAGAGCGGAAAATACAGTGTCGAAATTAAATCCGAGTGTAATAACAATTGCACCAATCACGCCGAAAGTGACAGTTATTGCAAGTTTTAATCTCTTTTTGTCAATATTTCGTATACTAAAACTGTTGTCAAGAATTTCTTTATTTGCAATAGCTGATGAGTCGTTTAATTCAGGAAATTTCGCATGTTGTTTATGCGATTTAGAAAATTCATTTGACACTATATTCTCTTTCCTGAAAGAAAACTTTACGAATACAATCTAATTTCTATGATTTAGATTTTGAACATTTTCTATATATTTTCAAGTTCAAGTTAAATATTATAAGTCTTTAGTCGTCTAAATTAAATATTTGCACATAGTTAACAGGATATTTATCTATATCTTAGATAGGCTTAGTTGATATTGTAATGAATTTTTTATTCGTTTGTTTGCATTTTATTATCATAGATTTTTTTAGCAATATCCATTTGTTTTTTCGATGAAATAAAACTTATGCAATTTAATATCATAGCTATCACTATAGATAATGTAGGTACCCACCAATTTTCGCATAAAGTGTATAAAGCTCCCATTAGTATCGGTCCAATTGCTGCTAAAATGTATCCAATTCCCTGCGTAAAAGCTGAAACAGAAGGAACAGTGTCAGGATCGGGCTGAGCCGCTATTAGAGTAAGCCCCATAGTGTAAGTTATACCTTGGCAAATTCCAGCAATTACGCTTGCAATTATTGCTGGCCAGCCTCCAATAGGGAAGCATAGTGCTGTTAAAATGTATATGGCGTAAAAAATTATTGATATAGTTTTGGCGTTTTGGGCTGTAGAAATTTTAGGGCCAGCTAGTGCGCCAATGATTGCAATGCTGTTGAATATTCCGAAAAGCACTCCATTAGTTTGCGTGCTGAAACCTGTGCTTTCAAATATACTCGGAAGCCAAGTCATGAAATTATAGTAAATTAAGCTTTGCAATCCCATAAAAGCGGCTATAGTCCACGCTACAGGCATTTTGAGTATTTTTGACCATGGAACATAATGAGTTTGTGTCATGTTTTCTTCGTCTCCAGTTGCTGAAAAATATTCGCCATATTCGTCATAAACTGTGGGATCTGCGGAAATTGAATAATTATATTCGCGTGTTGTAGCTCTTTTTTCTTTTCTTTTTCTCTTTCGTTCTCTACGTTTTATATTTCGGTTTGTTTCAAAATTAAAGTTTACAGTTTTGCTGTGTGATAGCACCCAAAAAATAATTACTAGCAGAGCAGGTATTGTCCATATAGATAATGCTGCATTCCAAGACATGCCTATGGATAGTAAGAAAGGTGTTGAAATTGATCCTACGCCTGCTCCTATGTTTATTATGAATGAAAATATTCCCATTGCGAAAGCTATATTGTTTGGATAGTGGCTACGTAAAGTCACTGGGAATAAAACGTTTGTCAAAGCTGTTCCAATGCCTATGCAAAATGAAGATAATATTAAAATGTATGTGAATGGAAAAATCCTAATCATTGTACCAATTGCTATAAGCACTAATGCCAGGGTCATGGAAGTAGTGATTCCATAGCGTTTTTGAAGAGTTGGTGTTACGAAAGCAAATACGCCGAAACATATTAGAGGAATTGTAGTTGTTGCTCCAGCAAGCACATTAGACATCTCGAGTTGGCGTTGAACCATCGGTAAAACAGGAGGTAATGTGGCGATTATGGAACGCAAAACCATTGCCAACCAAAACAAAGCCATTAAAAAAAATATTTTTTGTGCAAAAGTATTCTTCATTTGGTTTCCTCGTTATTATGTTAATTGCTTATATAACGTTAGTTATTGTTAAGAATGCAAACATAAACTAAAACAGCTGAATAAGCATATAAAGTAGAATGTTTAATCAAGTCTATCATTTTAT
>CAMPYB010000035.1 GCA_946998115.1 uncultured Actinomyces sp.
ATTTACTTTCAAAATAAAATTTCAAATTTTTACATTATTTATTTTGTTTACTAAGCATAAATTTTTTTCGCGTAATGATGTTAAATTATTTTTTAGAATATTTGAATTTGAAATAACATTGTTAACTTTCAAGTCATAATGTTTTCGCGCCATGTCTGTCCATATTAGATTGTTATTTACTGAATTTATTTGTAAAAAAAATTTATTTAATATTAAATTTATTATTTCGTATTCATGTAAAAGATTTATAGAAATGTTTGTAATCATTTTTCTCCTAAAAGTTTTAAAATATTTATGTAAAAACAATAGTGTTATATTTAAAAATGAAATGACTTTTTATTTAAAATGTGGATAACTTTGCTTTTAGAAATTTACTTTGTTTTATCCACAAATATAAAAACCTTTATTTATCGTTGGTAGTAATAGCAAATATATTAGAAATATATAAATATATTCTGTAAAATTTAGATTAGGAATTAAAGATGTTTGAAATAAATATTTGTAAACAGGCTATTATTAGGCGGAGGTTAAATGACTGATAAAGATGAAGAATTATTTGAAAATGATAATAAGCCTAAATGGAAAAAAATAGATAATGAATTACCTTTTGCTACAAAACCTGTATATGTAAATCCTACTGAAAGTGTTGCTAAATTACCTTGGTCGCAACCAGAGTCTAATGATCAATCGTTAATTGTTGAGAAAACAGCTAATATTAAAGCTAGTAGCAGTTCGCTTATTGCTGGTGATATTTCTGAAAACGTTAATATTCCTGATGATGATTACACTGAGGAAGCTGTAAATGATTCGACTGAACATCCTGAAGAAAAACATATAATTTCTGACGGTATGACAATAATTTTAAATCAGCCTTCACAGTTGGAAGAAAATTCACAAATTACGGTTGGAGATTTACCTACCCAAGAATCTGAAAGTGAAACATCAGCAAATAATTCTGAAAACTCTGCTAATACGCAAGAAGCAACATCTCAAAATTTTGCTAATACACAAGATGATCAAAAGAAAAAAATGCAGGATTCAATTACTGAAACAGCTGCATCTTTACCGAAGATTTTTAATGACAATGCTCTTCCTGAGCAACCTCAAGAATTTGAAGCACCTATAGAAATAAGTGAGACTGAAACTACAATGATACGTAGACGTTCGCTTATGGGTGAGACACGTCGGAAACAAGATGACGGTTACGATGAAAATCATGTGAGGTTAGCATGGCAACCTTTGAAACAAGAAGAGCCGAAAACTGAAGAGGAAGAACTTGAGACTATACTAGAAGGGGCGACAGTTTATCCTACATTGCCTTCCAGAGCAGTAGCGCACTGGTGGTCAATATTTCTAGGGTTACTATTTTTGCCTATATCTTGGTATTTGGTCAATGATGGAGTTGAAAGAATATCGGATCAAACATATAGTACTATGAATTTTTCGACAGCTGGAATAGAAGTTGTATGTGCTAGTGTTTTATTCGCTATTTTCTTAATTGTTACGCAATTTTCATCAGTCGGAACATTCATTATGGGTGTGTTTACGGTACTGATTAGTATTCCATTTTTATTTTTTCCGAAAATTTCTTTTACTTTTATAGATCCGATTTTAAATAGGTCTGAAAAAATAGGAGGGATAATACATAGCATATTGCTTTATTTTACAGATAATATGGCGGACGGAATATTATTCTTCTTTGGAATAATATTAATTTTTATTGGATTTGTCGCGCATACTTCCAGACGTTTAGGTAGGCGTGAACAGCAAATACGTAATGATTTGGGGCTTGTTGGCGTCGATGATCGTATTGCTAAAAAAGCTAAAAAAATGGCTTTGAAAGCTGAAAAAGCTGAAGCAAAAGCTAAAGCAAAAATGAATAAAAATAATCCTACTACAAAATAGACAGTAAATATGGACAATAGAATTTTACATTCCACTTTGCTATTTGCAGGCATACCGGAAGAAGAATGTGATTATATATACGAGTTTGTTGAAAATAAAACTTTAAACAAAGGGAAAGCATTATTCAAAACTGGTGATGAATGTGATGATTTCTACATTATCTTAAAAGGTAAATTGAAATTAGTATTATCTACTATTGATGGTAGAGAAAATGTTGTCAGCGTGATTGGTCCGAAAGAGTTTTTAGGTGAAGTTGCGCTTTTCGATCCTCGTCCTGTAAGCGTATCGGCAATAGCGTTGACTACAGTTGAATACTGTACTATAAAATATGCTGATTTGCGAAAAATTCTAGATAAGCATCCTCTAGTTGCTCAAAATATGTTAAAAATATTAGCTCATAGATTGCGTAGGACTGATGAGAGCTTAAGTGATTTTGCTTTCTATGATGTTCCAGGAAGGGTAGCTAAATCGCTTCTTTCTTTATCTGAAAGTTTCGGTGAAGAAACATCTGAGGGGCTGTATATTCAGCATGATTTAACTCAAGAAGAATTATCTCAACTAGTTGGTGCCTCAAGAGAAACAGTAAATAGAGTTTTAGCTGAATTTGCTACACGTGGTTGGATAAGATTGGGAATAAGATCTGTAACAGTAGTAGATAAAGAAAAGCTAAAAAGCAGAACTCGATAATTATTTTACTTATTTGTATATACTTGTAGAGTAGTGCTATTAGTTGAATTTTGTAAAGTGCGTTTCATGCGTGGCTGTATAGCTATTTTAGATTTATATAGAGCGTTATGTCGTTATGTTTAATAGATTGTGCAGAAGTCATAACAGAATTTATAAGGGAAAGATATGTCCAATATCAGATCTTTGTCCGTTTGCTTCTACTTTATTTGATAAGACAGCATGTTCCCAATCTATTTTTCCAGTACATAATTGAATCCAAGTTACAGGATCTGTTTCAACTACTGCAGGCGGTGTTCCTCTTCTATGAGTTGTGCCAGATAAAATTTGTGTTGCACCATATGGAGGAATCCTAATTTCAACGCTTCTTCCAGGATATCGATCGGCTATTTTTTGCAAAGTAAATCGAACAGCAGTCTTTAAAGCTTGTTTATCAGCATTATTTTTCGCATACTCTAACAGCGCAGATTCCCCTTGAAAATTACTTATTTTTTTGACCATGATACTATTTTAACTGTTTTATAAAAATATTCATTGTCTAAAATGATATGGTAAGCAATTGAAGATAATGTTAAATATTCAAGTGTGTAAAAATTTTTTTAACATAATTAATATATTTTCGTAAAAGTAAATAAAAATTTGTTATTTAATAAAAGTTTTATGTTGATTTTAAATATGTGGTATGAAAAATTGTCAAAACAATGTACTATTGATTAGGAATAGTAAGTTTTGGGTGCTTTTATGTTTCCCTTTTTTCGCAAGTGAAGGGAGTCATGCCATGGGGCGTGGCCGTCAAAAGGCTAAACAAACTAAAGTTGCTAGAAAACTTAAGTATTATAGTCCAGAAACCGATTATGCAAAGCTTGAACGTGAATTGAACGCGAAAGCTCACGATTGTTTTGACCAAGATGATGTGTCTGACTCTTTGCATGGTTGGGAAGATTATGATTCTTATGAAAATAGCTAATCATCCGTAATGTGGCACGATAGGTGTCACATTATTTGTTTAAGATGTACAATTTATGTGGTTCTGTAACTAAAATTAAATGAATAATATATTTTATATGTGAATGTAATCCTGTATAATTAATATATGTTCAGTATAAAAGATCTCCATGTTTTTTATGGTAAGTTTTGTGCATTAAAAATCCAGGGCGAAATAAAATTCGGTAAGAATGATTTCGTGGGAGTAATTGGTAGTAACGGTGCGGGTAAATCGACAATGATTAAAGCGTGCCTAAATCTTATTCCATATAAAGGTGAAATAAAATTCGATATACCTGATTGCAAAATTGCTGTTCATATGCAAGATAATGAATATTTGGAAACAGTATCAGTTGCTTCAGTTTTAAAAGGTCTTTTGGGTGTAAAGCCTGGAAAAGATGAAAAGCTTGATAATTTAATTGATTTTTTTAATTTTAAAAAATGTTTACATAAAAAATATAAAAATCTTTCTGGTGGACAAAAACAACGATTGACCTTAATTATGGTTTTGTATAGTGATTCACCAATCACATTATTTGATGAAGTTACAACTGGTCTTGATTTTGAAACACGGCAACAGTTAATGGATAAAATTAAAAGCTGGTATAAACATAAAGAATCAACTGTATTGTTAGTTACACATTATTACGATGAACTTGAAAATTTGGCTAATAAATTATTGATTTTAGATAATGGACGCGTGGTTGATTATGGTAAAGTTGATGATTTGTTTAAAAAATATGTCGGTCATTGCGCGATAGTTGTTTCAAATATTAATAAAGATGATATTAATAATTTTCACACGATTAAAGCTCCCGATAATAAAGTAGCTTTTAGATGTGACAATATTGATGATGAAAAAAAGATATGTGAGTATCTAATAAAAAATCAGCTTAATTTTGAACGCACAGATAAAAATATTGAGTTAATTCACCTAAATGCTTTAGCGTCTTTGGAAATGAGTGAATAGTATGAAGGCTAGATATTTAATTTTGGAATTCAAAAACATATTAGGAAATTTTATAGGAATATTTTTTGGTTTCATATTTCCTGTGTTGTTAGCAAATATTATTATTTTTTCCAGGAAAAGTGAGATTCCACCGCAATTTGTCTCTGATTTTAAAGTTACCATTTTTATAACAATGATTTCTATAATACCTTTATCTTTGGCATTAGTTGGATTTCCTGCACTGTTTTCTCAAGAAACAGAAAAAGGGGTAACACGCAGAATGGTATTATTCGGGTATGGAATTACCAAGCAACTTATAAATAAGTTAATATCAAATATAGTTGTAATTTTTATTGCTGTTGGTGTTTATTTCTTCAGTGTGGGATATATGAATGATATAAAACTTCCATCAGCGTACAGTTTATTTATATTGTTAGTTAGTTTGTTTATAATTTCTATAGACTTTTATATGATAACTTTTGCTATAACATGGTGGTTAAAGAAATTTAGTTATGTATATGGCGTAACAATGGTGTTGTATTTTATTGTAATGATTTTAACGGGAATGTTCGGAGTGTCATCGGAAAAATTTGGAACTATAATTTATGGCATAGCTAAATGTATACCTATAACTTTATTTACGAAAACACTAATAAAAAATTGGTCTGCTTCATTTTATTCATTGGGTAATTATGTGTGGGTATTGATCGGATTTACAATATTTAGTTTTTTGTTGTTTTTACTTTCAAAGAAAACTTCTCGCAACTGAAACGTTTTATTGTTTTTATAATTATGATAAAAGGTTTATGTGTTTTATGTAATCACTGTAGAACATTGGTTTTTGTAGTGTAATGAGTTATTTAGTGTTGCGAAATGCTTAAAATGAAATAAAAATAATAGTAAAATTAAAGTATTGAATAAATTTGTTTTATGCACTGGAATAAAAAACAGATATGGTGGAAAATATTTAAGTAATATTTCGTAGTTAGAAAGATTTCAAAATGTCAGCAATTATACTTGTAGGAACACAATGGGGTGACGAAGGTAAAGGCAAAGCGACTGACTATTTGGGGCAAAAAGTCGATTATGTAGTCAAATTTAATGGTGGCAGTAATGCTGGCCATACTGTTGTAATAAATGGTGAAAAATATGCTTTGCACTTATTGCCATCAGGGATTTTGACGAAAAATGTGATTCCGATAATAGCTAATGGTGTAGTCATTGATTTAGATGTTTTATTTCAAGAAATAGATTCTCTTGAAAAAAGAGGAATCGATACATCTAAATTACTCGTGTCGGCAAATGCTCATATTATACCTAGTTATAATAAAATAATAGATTCTTTGAATGAAAAATTTATGGGTAAACGTCATATAGGTACAACTGGTCGCGGAATAGGACCAACTTATGCTGATAAAATGAATCGTGTAGGTTTGCGCGTACAAGATTTATTCGATGAATCTATACTTAGACAAAAAATTGAAGGTGTATTACGTAGAACAAATCCTATGCTTGTGCAAGTATTTGGGAAAGAAAAAGTTTTAGTTGATACTATAGCGGATGAGTTGTTAAAACACGTTGAGCGTTTAAAACCTATGGTTGCTGATACATCTTTGCTAATAAATGAAGCTTTGGATAATGGTAAGACTGTTTTATTTGAAGCAGGTCAAGCTACTATGCTAGATATAGATCATGGCACATATCCTTTTGTTACGTCTTCTACTTGTATTGCTGCTGGTGCATGTTCAGGTGCAGGTGTAGGTCCTACTAGAATAGACAGTTGTGTGGGTGTTGTAAAAGCTTATACGACTAGAGTTGGTCAAGGGCCTTTCCCTACTGAGTTGAATGATGAGATTGGGGAGAAGCTACGTCAAGCAGGTGGAGAATTCGGTGTTACAACTGGTAGGGCAAGACGCACAGGATGGTATGATAGCGTCGTTGCTCGTTATGCTTCACGAGTGAATGGGTTGACTGATTTAGTTCTTACAAAGCTAGACGTGTTGACTGGTTGGAAAACTATTCCTGTATGTGTAGCATACGATGTAGACGGTGTGCGTTTTGATGAAATGCCTGTAAATCAGAGTGATTTTCATCATGCAAAACCTATATATGAATATTTTGATGGCTGGAGTGAAGATATAAGCAAAATACGTGAGTTTGATAAATTACCTGAAAATGCTAAAAAATATGTTTTGGCTTTAGAAAAAATTTCAGCTTGCCGTATTTCTGTTATAGGTGTTGGTGCAGGTCGTGATGATATAATCGTGCGTCATGAATTACCATAATCACATGTGTGAGTTTGTGGAAAATGTAAAGTTTATAAGTAAAATTTATAGATTACGTGAAGATATCCATTAAAAACTGATAGATTGAAACTTAATATGAATTGTATGCAAGATTACGTATATTTTTGTTTCAACACTAACTAGGTTTATTAAAAATATTTACCTTAGTGTATAGTTATGGATGGTATCTGCATTGTAAAAGCGCTTCTAGAATGTAGAAAATTTAGATTGGAAAATTATGTTTCAATGGA
>CAMPYB010000036.1 GCA_946998115.1 uncultured Actinomyces sp.
TATGGCATATATCCATATTTGAATATGAGCAAAAATACTATGTTCAACTTTAGTGCAAAAGATGCTACAAAACATAATGCTTTAGAAGAAAATTATGCTAGCTCGCCTATAGGTGCAACGCAGAAAAACAATAGTAAAGATGATATTCGTAAAATAAATAAATCTATAAATAATGTTTTGCAATACATTGTAAAAATTGATAGAAATAGCATGTATAAAAATCTTGATGAAAATAGTTTATTATATGCTGAAAGTATAAATTTAACAGATATGCTTATAAAAAATAATATTGTAATTAAAAAATTAAAATATGAAATATACGAAATTACTGGTGTTGAAGAAAAATATGGGAAAAAACTAATACAAGCAAATATAAAAATTGATCCTATAGAAATAGTTCATAATGGTGAGAATAAAAAATGTAGGGAACAAATTATAAATGCAGAATTAATTTCCTTAGGGAAGAAAAATAATATAGAAGAAATAACTCTTGAACCGATTAAACAGTGCATAAAAAATGTGTTACAAAACAAGTGAACGCAACTAATATTTACCTACTAATTGCGTTCACTTATTGATTATATTAATCGAAATTAAAGTCACCATTTTCTATTACATTTTTAATTTCTGTTAGGTACCTGCTAGCATCTGCACCATCTATTAGCCTATGGTCATAGCTAAGGCATAAATATGCCATTGGTCGTATGCCAATAGTTTCATTTCCGAAATTATCTATAACTACAACAGGGCGTTTGACAATCTTTCCTATAGCTAAAATAGCGACTTCAGGTTGATTTATTATAGGGGTATCTATTATTGAACCACCACTGCCTGTATTAGTAATAGTGAAAGTTGAACCTGATAATTCATCAGAATTTAATTTATTATCACGACCGCGCTTAGCTAAATCAACTATAGATTTTGCTATACCAGTGATTGATAAATTGTTAATATTCTTTATAACTGGAACTATTAGGCCACGTTGCGTATCAACAGCTATGCCAATATGCTCCTCGTTATGATAATAAATTTCATCACCTATTATAGAAGCGTTTAATTTTGGATGGTTTTTTAAAGCATGTGAAGCTATCTTTACGAAAAATGGTAAAAATGTTAGTTTGATACCCTCATTTGAAAGAAAACTAGATTTATTTTTTTCTCTAATATTCCAAATATGAGAACAATCAACTTCAACAACTGATGTAAGTTGTGCAGAAGTGTTCAAAGATTCCATCATTCTACGAGAAATTACTTGACGTAAACGAGTCATTTTTACTTTTTGACCACGAATATTGGAAATATTTTCTGTTTCTTTATGTAAATTGTATGAAGAAAAATTATTGTTTTGATGCTGTAAATTCTTTGCATCTATAGCATCTTGTACATCTTTGCGTCTAATTCTTCCATCTACACCAGTTCCAACAATTTTAGATAAATCTATATTATTTTCTCTAGCAAGTTTTCTCACTATAGGAGTAACATATGAATTTTTATATTGAGAAATATTCGTATTATTTTCATCTACACATGCGCTATTTGTAAAATTACTATTTTCAAATTGTTCAGATTCTACTATTTGAGCGGAATCTGATTCAGCATTTTCAAGTGCCGATTGAGAATGTGAAAATGAATTATCATTTGAAAATGACAAGGCTGGAGGAGGAGTTGATGGTCTTTGTGTAATTTTTCTTTCAGGCACTGTTGAAAAATTTAGAGTTGGAGGTGCTGTAATATTATCTTTTGTATCATCATCTTCAGAATTATCGGATGTTTGCGTAAAAGATGATGATTGCGCACTAGGAATTGGTTCACTGTTGTCAGATGGGACATCATTAGTGACTGTTTGAGTAATTTTACATAAAACAGTATCAACATTTACCGTTTCGTCAGCTGGCACAAGTATTTCGGAAAGAATACCTGTTACAGGTGATGGAACTTCCGAGTCCACTTTGTCAGTAGAAACTTCAAGCAAAGGTTCATCTGCTGAAATTTCATCACCAACATTTTTAAGCCATCTAGAAACTGTGCCTTCAGTTACAGATTCGCCTAAAGCGGGCATCGTAACAACAGACTCTAACATAATATTCTCCTACTATTTAGTTATGTGCGTGCAATGGTCTACCAAAAGCTAACATACCTGCTTCTCCAATGGCTTCATTTTGAGTTGGATGAGCATGAATAAGTTTAGCAAGATCTTCAGGGAAAGCTTCCCAATTTACGATTAATTGTCCTTCATTAACTAACTCACCTATGCGTTGACCTATGGCATGAAAACCACAAATTGGGCCATTTTTTTGTCTAATTAATTTTATGAAACCTGTAGTGCCTAAAATTTGGCTTTTACCATTACCTGCTAAATTATATTCAGTTACTTCAACATTTTCAGCGCCATATTTTTCTTTAGCTTGTTTTGTAGTGTAACCAACAGAAGCTATTTCAGGATTACAGTAAGTAACTCTAGGGATATTAATTTCCAAAGGTAATTCACAATCTAGTGAAGCAATTTTTTCAGCTATATAAATTCCGTGATTAAAACTTCGATGTGCAAGTTGTAAACCTTGAACGATGTCTCCAGCAGCATAAATATTAGCTACTCCAGTGTGTAAATATTTATTTGTTTCTACAAATCCATGATTTATATTTACGCCGACCTTTTCTAATCCTATATTTTCAGTAACAGGTCTTCTTCCAATTGCGACTAATAATAATTCAGCTGATATTTTACTTCCATCATCACAAGTTACAGTAACTTCATCTTTTGTCTGTGTTGCATCTGTAAAACGCGTATTAGTTTTAAAATCTATATTTCTTGCATTGAAAGCTTTCTCAAGCGATTTTGAAATGCTTTCATCTTCATTTGCTACCAAGTGGGGTAGAGCTTCAATAATTGTTACATTTACGCCAAGTGATTTCCACATGGATGCAAATTCAACTCCTATAACTCCACCGCCTAAAATTATTGCAGATTTAGGTAATCTTTCGAGAGTAAGTGCTTCATCTGATGTTATAATTCTTCCGCCTATAGGTAGTCCTTTCAGTATTCTAGGCGCACTACCAGTCGCGATAACGATATTTTTACCTTCAAATATTTTTTCGCCAACTTTTATTTTATTTTCTGAAATTAAAGAACCAAATCCTTGCACATAAGTTATTTTTCGTGCGGCTACGAGGCCTTGCAATCCTTTATATAATTTATTTATAACTTTATTTTTATATTCGTGAACTTTGGACATATCAATATTTTGTATAGAAGAATATATTCCAAATTTTTCACTATGATTTATGTCATCAACTAATTCTGCGCAATGTAGAAAGGCTTTAGTCGGAATGCAACCTTTATGAAGACAAGTTCCACCTAATTTATCTCCTTCTATTAGACAAACTTTTAGACCAAGTTGTGCTGACCTTAGTGCACAAGAGTACCCGGCAGATCCTCCGCCTAAAATAACAATGTCATATAGCAATGTTGCTCCCAACTGTTTCAGATTATGAATACAATACTTTGGAAAATGATATCAATTAAAAATTATTATCAAATAATTTATATAAAACTATAACTTAAATTATAACTGATTAATCATATACTAATAAAAATAAATAAATTTTATTCAAACACTTGTGCAAAAAATATAAATTTTTTATCTGAAATAGTTAATTGTAAATTATTAAAAATGATTCAATCTTACAAATTCATTCATAATAAGATGAGAAATGATTTAGCAAGAAAACAAATAATTTTTTACTCAAATTTTTATATTATAAACACAATAAGGCATATAAAAAAGTCAGCTTAACACAATATTGTGAAAAGCTGACCTACAATATTATTTAGCTTGTTTTTCAATATATGAAACTAGAGTTGAAAGGCAAGCTCCTGTTGCTCCTTTAGGTGTGTAGCCCCAAGCGATTCCACCATTGAATGCGGGACCTGCAATATCTATGTGAGCCCAAGGAATATCATCAACAAATTCTCTTAAGAAAAGACCAGCTGATAGCATACCGCCTTCTCTAACACCGATATTTGCAATATCTGCCATTGGAGATTTCATGCTTTCCAACAATTGTTCAGGCAATGGCATAGGCCAAAATTGTTCGCCAGAAGCAACCGTAGCATCAACTATTTCATCGCGTATTTCAGGTGTTCCCATGACTGCTCCATATCTGGAACCTAAAGCAACTATTTGTGCACCAGTTAATGTAGCAACATCAATAATGCAATCCGGTTTTTCTTCGGAAGCTAAGCTTAAACCGTCACCGAGAACAAGGCGTCCTTCAGCGTCAGTGTTCAAAACTTCTACAGTTTTTCCATTTCTCATGCGGATAACATCTGATGGACGTTGAGCACTACCGCTAGGCATGTTTTCAGCGCAACATAGCCATGCTGTAATTTTTACAGGAAGCTGAAGCTTTGCACAAGCTAACAATGTGTGTGCGACTGTTGCTGCTCCTAACATGTCTGATTTCATTTCTTCCATTGAAGAAGCTGGCTTTAGTGAAAGACCTCCAGAATCGAAAGTAATACCTTTTCCTACTAAAGCTATATGATTTGTGTATTTTGAAGGTGTATAAGTCATTTTTATTAGGCGTGGAGGACGAACTGATCCTTGACCTACAGCGCACATGCCACCACAATTTTCAGCAAAAAGCTTATGCTCATCCCAAATATCTAATTTTACATCAACATTTTTAACATAGTCTTGTATCTGCTTAGCGAAGCTTTCAGGATACAAGTAATTAGGTGTTTCATTACCCATATCTCGTACATTAGAAATAGCTTCAGCTAATATACGACCGCGTTTTATAGCTTCAGATAAAACTTTTTCTTCTAATGAACTAACAATGTAAATTGTGTCAATTTTTGTGCGCGGATCTTGCTTATAGTTTTCAAAACGATACGTACCGCACAAGGCTCCTTGAACTATCGCTTCAACTTGCTTACAGTCAGTGTGTGCAATATCAATGGCAACAGTCTTAGAGCCGTCAAGAGAACGCGTCAATGCGCCTACACAACGTCTAATATCTTCGTTAGAAGGATTAGCATTTTCAATTCCTACAAATGCTATAACTTTTGCTTTTACATTGCCACAACTAGCGATTTTAGCTATTTGTTCTTTAGAACCATCTGTGCCTAAAATTTTCAAAGTTTGTTCACACTCATTTTTAAAATCTAAAGGTAAACAATTACTCAAAATTTTTGGTGTTTTATCAGTCTTAGCAACTGCTAAAACTAAGACATCAACATCTAGTGATGATGCGTTTTCAGAATAAATTTTAATTTCAGTCATATATAAATAATATACTGTTTTCGTTTCCTTTTTTAGTTTTCTTAATAAAAACTGTTAGATAAATTACAAAAAATTGGAATTTTATTTAAAAAGTTTTATAGGAATAATAACTATTTTTATACTTTATATAAAATATAAAATTGAATATAAGTATGATAAACTTATAAAGTTTGATGTGCGAAAGGGTAAAAATGGGATTATTTACAAACCTTTGGAAAGGTATTGTTCTATGCTTAATAATAGCAATTCCAAGCTGGTATTTGGGCGAAATGTACCCAATAGTTGGTGGTCCAGTGATTGCTATACTTCTTGGTATAGTTTTATCTCAAATTATTAAGAACAAAATCCCTTTTTATGGCGGTATACTTTTCACATCTAAAAAAATCTTACAATATGCTGTAGTGCTGTTAGGATTCGGATTGAATCTTAACGTGGTATTACATACAGGTAAGCAATCTTTACCTATAATATTGTCAACTATAACTGTTTCGCTAATAGTGGCGTTTATACTGCATAAATTGCTTAAATTGTCAGGTAATTTATCAGTGTTGATAGGTGTTGGTTCATCTATATGCGGGGGGTCTGCAATAGCTGCAACAGCTCCTGTTATAAAAGCTGATAATGATGATATAGCTCATTCTATTTCAGTTATTTTTTTGTTTAATGTTATTGCTGCAATAATTTTTCCTACGATTGGTCTTTTCTTAGGTTTTGATACTACTAGCGGTAATGCTTTTGGAATATTTGCTGGTACAGCAGTAAATGATACTTCTTCTGTAACGGCTGCTGCTTCTACTTGGGATATTATGCATGCACTTGGCACTCAGACATTGGATAAAGCAGTTACAGTCAAGTTAACTAGAACTCTTGCTATAATTCCTATAACTTTCCTTTTAGCATTATATAATGGTCGTAAAGAAAAATCTGAAAATGGTTTTAGTTTACGTTCTAGTTTTCCAATGTTTATCGTTTATTTCCTCATAGCAAGTTTAATTACAACTGTAAGCGTGAGTTTAGGTGCGCCAATTGAGATTTTCAATCCGCTAAAAACTTTAAGTAAATTCTTTATTATACTAGCTATGTCTGCAATAGGTTTAAATACTAATATTCATAGAATAATCAAATCAGGATATAAGCCTATACTCCTTGGTTTTGCGTGTTGGATATCGATAACATTAGTAACTATTGTTTTACAATATCTATTAAGAATCTGGTAATAAGTGAGTCTATTTGAAGGCTATAAAAAGTGCAATGCACTTTTGATTTGTTCGTCCAATAATTTTCTTTGCACGGAATCTATCTGAAATTTACCTGTTTTAAATGTTTCGGATGGTATAGAAAGTCCGAGTGTTTTATCTAAAGGTATCATTTTCATTTTTTGTAATAATTCATACATATTTTTTATCACTGTTTTTCCAGCGCTTGAGCCACTTATTGAAGTTATAGCAACTTTTTTATTTTTTATAATATCTGGTATTCCATATTCGCCTGATATTATAGGCCTGGAAATCCAATCTAATAAATTTTTTAAAATTCCTGGAATCGAGCCATTATATTCTGGTGTTACAATCCAAACTAAGTCTGAGTTTTTTATTTCTTGCCTGAC
>CAMPYB010000037.1 GCA_946998115.1 uncultured Actinomyces sp.
CCTAAAGATAATTTATTTTCTACACCAAAAGGCACATCAGCGCCAATATGCGAACTCATTTTTTCTAACTGCTCAACAGTAAATATATTATTGTATACACAATTTAGTAATACAAGCGTTTTTGCAGCATCAATTGATCCCCCTGCCATGCCTGCACGCACTGGAATATTTTTCTGAACAGATATTTGCACTCTGATTGGTAAAGGATCTTCATAGTCTTTTTGTAATGCATTTTCACATGTTGTCTTTTTGCAATATAAGATTTTTTCTAATTCTTCAAAAAAAACTACTCCTGCCTTATAACACAAATCTTTGTCAGCAAAAGGGTTTTTCTCATTAATCTCACCTTTATAGTCAATATCAAAAAAAATATCTTTCCCATGAACACAATGAAATAATAATTTTTTATTTTGCAAAGAGGTTTTTTTAGATTTCTTTTCAACAATAATTTCTATTTCATCGTAAAGATCAACAGGTTGAAATATTGTAAGTAATTCGTGGTAGCCTTTTCTCTCATATTTTATACAGTTTTTTATTTGCAAAAATAAATTTATTTTCGCATATCCTCTGCTTTTAAAAACTTTACCGTACCTTATAGTTTTTTCTGGAAAAATATTTTTATTCATCATCATATTTTTTTATTCTCAAATAAGTTTCAGCAATTTTGATATAGTCATCCACAGATAACATTTCAGCCCTAAACCGTGGATCGATTCCGGACTCTTCAAGTAATTGTTGAGGAGTGCATAAACTTGCACAAAATGGTTTTATAGATTGACGAAGCATTTTACGTCTTTGGCTAAATGCTGTATCTACTAAATCAAAAAGTGTTTTTCGTAATTGTTCAAGAAAATCATCTGTAGCTGTTAGTTTATTATTTAAAGAACATTGCAAACGTGAAATTATTTTTTCATAAAATTCTTTTTCTCGTCTGTTAAATAAAACTAAAGCCGAATCTACATTTGGCACAGGATAAAATACTGCTGTTCCTATTTTGCCCACCATTTTCGCTTCCCCATACCAAGCTAATTTTATACTAGGCACTCCATATATTTTATTTTCCGGTTTAGCAGTTAATCGTTGAGCGACTTCTAACTGTACCATAACTAAAACTGTATGTATTGATGGAAATTTCTCCAATATATTTAATATTATCGGCACTGACACATTGTAAGGTAAATTTGCTATTAAAAATTCAGGAGGGAGCGAAAATATTCTTTCACTTTCAGCATTTTTTTCACAATAAGAGCTTTTTTCTAAATCTTCAAATCCTTCTATTTTTAAAGCATCATCATTTAACACTCTTATTCTTTGAATATAATCAGGAGCGTTTTTTTGTATCGTGACAGGTAAATTTTTTGCAAGCTTAGGATCAATTTCCACCGCTGATATGTAAGCTTTTTTTTCAAGAATAGCAAGTGTTAAAGATCCTAATCCGGGACCTATTTCAATAACATGTTTATTTTCTATATCGCCAATTTTGGATACTATTTTTTGAACTGTCGATTTATCTTTCACAAAATTTTGCCCTAAAGTTTTTGTGGGTTTTATATCTAGATTTTTACATAGTTGACATATGCTATTTAGAGATAAAAACTGTATCGACATTGCATACTTTCTTATAATTTTTCCTATATTTTATACTATTCTACAATTTTACATAATAATTACTGTTAATCGCTGTATTTTTACACTAGACGCACAGAAATTTATTATTTTAGCTAAAACACATATAATTAGTATTTACTTTTAAATAATATGAGGGCTTTTATAGCCCTCAAAGTTTAATACCAGCCTCTTGATTGGCTGTGTCCCCAAGCGTTGCAAGGAGTTCCATATCTACCTGCTATATAGCCTAATCCCCATCTGATTTGTGTAATAGGATTTGTACGCCAATCTGCACCAGCGGAAGCCATCTTACTTCCTGGTAAAGCTTGCGGTATACCTGTAGCACCAGATGAACTATTATACGAATTAGGATTCCAATTGGACTCTTTTTGCCAAAGAGCAAGCAAACAACGATATTCAGAATCTGACCAGCCCCTTGCAGCAACAAGCGGTTGTGCTAAAGCTCGCGGATCTTGTCCACTGTAATTTGTAGATACGTTCGGCACATCAGAATCTGCACGCAAAGTCTTGTAGCTTCCAGTTTTCACAAGTTTTTGTAAAGATTGTTGATCGTCAGGAATTTTCTTATCATCAATTCCTTTAACACCCAGTTTCACTATTTCTTCAACTGGTTTATTTTTAATTGTCTCAACTACTTCACCTTGATGCACAAGATTTCCATCTATTTTTTCTGTATATTTAGAAATCTCTTTTTCGCCATCTTTACCCTCTTGCGTTTTCTTTATTTCGCCTGCAGGTAGTTGAGCATCTTTTTCGACTTTAGACTCAAATTTTATAGGTTCTGACTCTGTTATATAATCACGTTGCACTCTTTGCACAGTCAATACAGTTTCAGTAGCATTAGTTTCAAGTTTTACTTTATCGATTGGAGATACTTGAACATTTATTTTTTTAAGTATTTTTTCAGCATCTTCATTTGGTTTAGCAGTAACATATTGAGCTTGCCCATCATGTACAACTTTAATTTTGCTATCTTTTTCCACTAATTCGGCATCACTGCCATCTCTAAATGATGATCTAGCGGCAACAGAAACAGTATCATCTAAACGCGAAAATTGATTTGCTATTCCTTTTGATGATGAAGCTGTAGTCCATACTTTTTTATTAACACCTTTTATAGTTATAAAAGCTTCTTTAGCTCTATTTACTACAATTTCATCTCCAGCTGAAATCGGAGTGTTTTTTGATGGAATAACTTTGTCTTGCTTTTTAAGATTTATATTTTTTTGTTTCAAAACTTCATCGACATTACTAGCCCATGTAGATACTTTTTGTGTTTTACCATCTAATTCAAAACGTATTGTTTTATGCGGATATGCAAAACTTGTACCTAATCCTATTGTAGCCATTGATAACGCAACAGCTGTAGACACGCCAACTGTTATAATATTACGCTTTTTATTTCTCTTTTTGCGCAATGACCTTCTACTAGGATAATGATGAGACATTGTAATTTCGTTTTCGTTACTCATATAATTTCTTCTGTTAGACAACACGGACATCTCCGTTTTTACGGAGGAAAGAACTGCTTATATTTTTACTTATCGCAATTACCTATAAACATATTACCAAATCAGAAGCATATAGTAAAAATATTTCAAAACATGTGTTCTTAAAACTTATTGTTACATATTTACGAGTTTTTATATTTCAAACTCATTTTCAAGTATCGGTAACTCATATATGCGTTGCGTATTAGCTTGCAATACAAGACACGTTGTATATAAATTTTCATTCCACATTTTACTTATAGCTTCAACTGTTTCAACCATCACATATGAAGCATTAGGACAACCTCTATATGGTTCTGGAGTGAGAAATGGCGCATCTGTTTCTACAAGTATTAATTCTCTCGGCATAGATATCAAAGCTTTACGCAAATCTTCGTTTGGTTTATATGTTACTGGCCCAGCAAATGAGGCCATCCAGCCATTTTCTTGACAGTATTCAGCTAGAGTGCGCCCTCCTGAAAAACAGTGGAATACTGTGCGCTCTGGCGCTTTGTCTCTAAGTAGTATGTCAACTACATCAGCATGAGCTTGCCTGTCGTGTATTTGCAATGGTTTGTCGAGTTCTTTAGCTAATGCGATATGATCTCTGAAAGCTTCTTTTTGTTTTTCTATACCTGAAGAACCTGTTCGGAAATAATCTAAACCTGTTTCTCCTACAGCTAAAACATTTTCATCTTTGCATAAAGAAGCAACTTTGTCGAATGCGTCACTATAACTTATATCTAAATGATGTTGCTTTTTTGACGGTTCTAATCCATCAGGTGCTACTTCAAATATTTTATGATGTGCTGGTGCTTCATTAGGATGCATTGCTAAAGCAGCATACACATTTTTGTTATTTTTAGCTAATTTCAATGTCAAATCCCAGTCAGGATATTCACATCCAGATGTTATTATTTGTTTAATTCCAGCATTATATGCCATTTCTATTTGTTGTTCACAAGTGAGTACAACACCATTTTTTTCTATAAGATCTTCTTCACGCAAAGGCAGGTGAGTATGATTGTCTATGACATATACAGGCAATTTTTTATCATTTGGTGGCCAAGCTTTATATTTCTTTTTGCTACTCATATCTCACTCATTTTAATTATTTCATTTTCACATATTTATAAATGTCACTTTTTGTATTCTTAAATATTTGTACGCATCAAATCATATAACACTTATATTTGAGTTTTGAAAATAATTGCACACATATTATTTCATGCGTGCAATTTCTTCATCGATCACTTTTTCATCTAGTTTTACAAAAACTGGTTTTGGTTTATTTATTTGTGCACCTATTTTTACTGGAGTAGATTTCCATTCAGGTACATTCGTATAATCTCCTGTTATTATCGGATATGTTGTCAATCTTGGTTTTTGACCTTCTTGTGCAATATCTTCAACATATTTTATTTCAGGCATTGGCGCAACTTCTTGTTGTCCTAAAAGCTTGGAAATTTTGTTTGAAGAATGTGGCAAAAATGGGCTCATCATAAGATTTATATCGCTTATTGCTTGAGCTAAAACATATAGCACTGTTTGCAAACGTCCTTTTTGGCTTTGATCTTTCATTTTGAAAGGCTCAGTTTCAGCTATGTATTTATTCGTTTCAGAAACTATTTTCATTATATTAGTCAAAGCTAATTTTTGTTTATGCACAGAAATTAACTCGCCTACTTGTTCAAATCCCTGTTTTATGCTTTCGAGTAAATTTTTATCTATATCTTCAAATTCACATGGTTCAGGTATTTGACCAAAGTTTTTAGCTATCATAGTTAGTGTTCTATTTACTAGATTTCCCCAACCGGACACTAACTCATCATTATTTCTACGCACAAACTCTTTCCATGTAAAGTCTGAATCTTGATTTTCAGGGCCAGCTATACTAATGAAATAGCGCAATGCGTCAGGCTGATATCTGGAAAGTATATCACGCACATATATTACTATTCCTCTGGATGATGAAAATTGTTTACCTTCCATTGTAAGGAATTCGCTAGCAACTACTTCTGTAGGAAGGTTGAGCTCTCCTAATTGCCCAGGTTGTCCGCCTCTTTGGCCTTTACCATTGTAGGCTAATAATTCTGCAGGCCATATTTGGGAGTGGAACACAATATTGTCTTTACCCATGAAATAATATGATAGTGCTTCAGGGTTATTCCACCATTGTCTCCATTTTTCTTTGTCGCCACTTCTATAAGCCCATTCTATTGATGCTGACAAATAACCAATAACTGCATCAAACCATACATATAGTCTCTTATTAGGCTGATCTTCCCATCCTGGAACAGGGATTCCCCAATCTATATCACGGCTCATAGCTCTAGGTTTTATTTCGTCTAAAATATTTTGCGAAAATTTTATTACATTAGGACGCCATTTACCTGATTTTTCTCGTTCTTCCAACCATGTTTGTAATGATTCAGCAAGTGCTGGTAAATCTAAGAAATAATGCGTTGTTTCTATAAATTGTGGAGTTTCACCATTAATTTTTGATTTAGGATTAATTAAATCTTCAGGATCTAGTTGCTTTCCACATTCATCGCATTGGTCACCTCTTGCTTGTTCATAACCACATAATGGACAAGTACCTTCAATATAGCGATCAGGTAGAGTTCTGCCTGTAGAAGGTGAAATCGCAGCTCCTATCTTTTTTTCAACCATATAACCGTTATCGCGAACTTTTTTAAACATTTCTTGCACAATCTTGTAATGATTAGATGTTGTAGTTCGCGTGAATAGATCATATGAAAGACCAAGAGAAACTAAATCTTCAACAATGATTTTATTATTTTTATCTGCTAATTGTTGAGCAGTAATATTTTCTTTATCAGCAGCAACTAATATTGGTGTTCCATGCTCATCAGTGCCACTGACCATTAACACATCATGGCCTTTC
Organism: uncultured Actinomyces sp.; assembly: GCA_946998115.1. Lineage (GTDB taxonomy): Bacteria > Actinomycetota > Actinomycetes > Actinomycetales > Actinomycetaceae > ZJ293. Next base: position 6,028 of record CAMPYB010000037.1, read on the forward strand.
ATTCGCATATAACGTGAAAAGACATCCGATGGAACGCCGAATCCTGCAACGTGACCTATATGTCGTGGACCGTTAGCGTACGGCCATGCTACTGCTGTTAGAATATTACTCATCGCTATTTTCTTCCTGTAATTTACCACTCAATGCAACATTATATAGCTTATTTTTACTTATACCAGTGCTGTCAGCTACAATTCTTACCGCTTGTTTAAATTTGTAACCATTTTCGACCATTTGGTTTATTTGTTCCAAATATTTTTCTGGATTTTCATGCTTTTTTGCGCTTCCTTGTAAGACTAATGTTACTTCACCAAGTATTTCTAATTTTTTTTCAGCCAATTCTTTCAATGTGCCACGTATAACTTCTTCATGTATTTTTGTTAGCTCTCTGCATATTGCTATTTTTCGATCAGGACCTAAGATTTCTAGCATTTTTTGTATCGTATTTTTAGTTCTTTTTGGTGATTCAAAAAAAATTGTTGTACGTGTTTCATTTTTTAATGTGTTTAATAGCTTCTCCATTTCACCGTTTTTTCTCGGCAAAAAACCTTCAAAAATAAATTTGTCAGTTGGCATAGCGCTAAGAACTAGTGCTGTAAGTGGAGCTGAAGGGCCAGGTATAACAGTGTATTTTATTCCTAATTCACTAGCTTTTTGAATAATTTTAAGTCCAGGATCCGATACAGTTGGCATTCCAGCATCAGATACTACGAGTATTTTTTTGCCATTTTGCGCTTCTTGTATTATTTTTTCAACACGTTGAATCTCAT
>CAMPYB010000038.1 GCA_946998115.1 uncultured Actinomyces sp.
ATGGATAAGGATAATCGTAATGTTTGTTATAAAATTTTAGTCCTTGTTTTGTAACATAAAAAAAATCATCATAATCTAGAAGGTGAGCTAAACTTTTTCTGCAATAAAGTCCTAATTCTATTTTTTGTTTATTCTCAGTGTCATAATATTCATCTTTTATTGAATGATAGTTTCCTGCTACAATCGCAGTAATATATGACGAAAGTTTTGGTGTAGTTTTAAAAATATGTGTTGATGTTGTATCGCTATCTTTTTGTTCTTTTTTAGAACTATTAGATAAGACTACCCAATTTTTTGGTGCTGTTACTGTTATATTCCAATGAGCTTTTAAATCTGGTTGATCAAAACAAGCATATACTCTTCTAGCATCGGTAGGTTCATAGTGAGTGTATAAGTAGCAATTACTATCTTGTGGATCGAAATATCTATGAAGTCCTTCACCTGTTATTGAATACTTACATTTTGCACAAATAGTAACGATATTTTTTGTGTTTGGTATTAAATTTTTTAAATAAAGTTTTGAACCATCATATTCACATTTAACTATATGACCATTTATAGATATTTGTTCTATATTTTCAGCAATAATATCAATGAAAGTTTCAGATACTTTAGGTATAAATGTGATAGATGAATATGAATCAAAAGTTTTATTATTTTTATTATTTGCGCCTTCTAAATTTAATTCAACATCCATTGTTGATAAATCTATTGATACTGATCTGCGATTTGCGTCAAGTTTAGTTAATGTATTCATGTTACAAGTGTATTATAAATTGTTGTAAACTAAAAATAGTTCTATTTTTTTATTAGAAAAATTAAAGTATTGATTATTGAAAAATATTTTAAATATTCACTTATAAATTGCATAATATCTACATTTATCAGATATAAAACAATTATTTATATTAGAAATAAATATATTTTTTAAAAAACATATTGTTTATTTATATACATGTTAAATATTTTTGGGGAGAAGCTATAGAGCTTTCTCCCCAAAATCATTCAGTTATTGTTACTATACATACAACTTTTTGTACAATTAGTTTTCTTTTCTATTTTTACGCAAAGTTGCTACAAGAGCTAATCCTGCTACAACACTTACTGCATAAGGTAAAACAGGCGTACTATCACCAGTATTAGGTGTGTTACTCGAGTTATATGCTTTACCTTTTTGCTTTAGGCTTACATGATTATTTGAATTATTTCCAAATGGTGCAGTTGCAGTATTATTTGGATTAGAATTCAAATTATTCGATCCTTTTGGCGTATTGTGTTGCTGATTTGGATTTACTAAACGTTCATAAGCTTCACGAGCTAACTTAAGGTTTGCTAATGCATTATTATGAGCCGTATTCAAAACGTCAAATTTTTGCTTTATTACGTTATATGCATTTTGCTTTTCTTTTAAGTCATCTGCAAAAGGAGCTAGTTTCCTATTTAATGAATTGGAAATTGACAATAAAAGCTTTAGCTGTGTATATGAATCGTATGTTGCAGGATTATTCAAATCGATAGCATGCAATTTCTCGAGATCGCTATCCACTTTTGTTTTTTCTTCCTGTTTTTTAGCCAATTCATTATCTACATTACGTAAAGTAGCTTCTGCATCATCAACTTTTGCTTGAGCATCTCTTTCAGCTTTTTCTTCATTAAGCAATGCATCCAACAAGGTTGCAATATTTGGATCCGTTTTTGCTAATTTATTCAAAGCATCTTGAGCTTTTTGAACTTCTAGTTTGAGATTTGGCAATTCACCTTGTTTTTCAGTTAATTGCTTTTTGCTATCTTCAATCTTTTGCTGATTATCTTTTATAGCATTATCAGCTTTTGTCTTATCTTGTTCTTTTTCTCGCAAAACTGCTTCAGCTTGCTGCCTTTGGAATTCTGCCATATTGAATGCATCAAGTGCTTTAGCTGCTTTAGTTAATGCTTCAAGTGCTTTAGCTTTAGCTTCTTTTAGTTCTTTTTCTTTATTTGTAGCTTCTTTTTGAGCGCTTTGAACAAGTGGTTTAGCTTTTTCTAAAGCTTGTCCAACTTGTTGTAGTTCCTGTTTAGCATCATTTACTTTTTGTGTTGCTTCAGTAATTTCTTGTTCAGGAACATCAACATATTTCTTCAACTCAGTATCAGCTTCAGCTTTATCTTTTTGAGCTTGAGCTTCAGCTTCAGTTGCTCTTTGCAAATCCTTTTCAGCTTCAACAAGTTTCTTCTTTAGATCTTCTAGTTTTGCTGTTTCAGAATTCTTCTTTAGTTCTGCTTCAGCTTGCTGTTTTCTACCTTCAGCGTCTTTCACTGCTTGTTCTTGAGCAGTAGTTGTAAGAGCCTGCAATTGTTTGCGTTTTTCTTCAAGCTGTTTAGTGTCATAATTTTTCTTATCATCCATATAAGCTTGAGTAAAAGCATCTTCATCTTTATATGAAGTGTGAACGTCAGCTACTTTTGCTTTTCCGAACATCTGCTCATATGCTACAAGATATTTCTGATTCTTTGTGATAGAAATACCTGTAATATCAAAGTTTCCATTCATCAAATTCGTATAATGGCCTGTTTGACCACCTGGTTTTTCTGTAACGTAATCTTCACGTTCGTCTATAAACCAGCCATTGAATGGATTGTTGTCTTGAAAATTTCCCCAAGCTAAGTTTTCACCATATGCATTCGTTGTATCAAATAGGTTATTCGATACTTCTTTGTTTTTTAGAAGGTGATGACCAGGATTTCCACCTAAATTCATTATATGTGAAGATAGTGCATTTGAAACGATAGATGCTATTGTAAGACTTGCTGAAACGCGTACAATGTCTACATCAGGAAGCTGTTTCTTCTTTTCTGTGCCTTTTAGTGGGAAAGCTTGCGGATTAGCGCGATAATCATTTGATTTTCTAATTAATTCTATAGATTCTAAGAAATTTTTCTCAGTCAAACTTTCATCAATTAGTTTCATAAAGTCTTGTTCTTTTGTACCTTCAAGGTATTTACCTAATTCAGATTTCTTGATTATATCAATCCACTCTTGTAGTGTTTTACCTTTTTCTTTCTTAGCTTCTTTATCTAGGAAAGAAAGTACAGTGTTAGTATTTTGCTGTTCTAATTTTTTAATCTCTTCTTCAAGTTCAGATCTCTGCTTCTTAATTTTTTCTAATTCTGCAGTTTTTTCTTTGAGTTCTTTTTCTGCTTCAGCAAGCTGTGTTTGAGCTTTTTGTACATTTTCTTTTTCTGCTTCAGCTTTAGGTTCCTGCTCTTTTACAGCTTTATCAGCTTCTTCTTTAGTAGTTTGAGCAGTAGTTTTTGTCTGAGTTGCTTTTTCAACATCACTTGCTGCTTTTTCAGCTTTAGCTTTAGCATCTAAATATAATTGCTTTTCTTTTTGCTTATCGGATAGTTCTTTTTCTAATACTTTTACTTTTTCGCTTTTAATCTTTACATTATCTTCTGCTTGTGAAAGATTTTCTTGTGCCTTTTTAAGAGATTGATTAGCTTTATTGAAATCTTCTTGAGCTTTTTGTTGTGCTTGAGCTTTTAGAGAGTTATCTTTGTCTGCTTCAGTTTTTTCAGGCAAAGTTTTATCTTTTGCTTGTGTAGCTGTTTTTAGATTTTCTGTAGCAACAGACAATTCTTTTTCTGCTTCAGCAAGCTGTTTTTGAGCTAATTCTTTTTCTGCATTAGCTTCATTTAAAGTTCTCTCAGTTGCTTCAATTGCCTTTTCAGCTTGAGTAACTAATGTTTGCTTAGCTTCAAGTTCAGTTTTAGCATTATCAAGTTTACCTGCAAGATTTTGATCAGCATTAGCTTTAGCATTTTCATATTTTTCTTTTGCTTGAGCAACTTTTTCTGTTGCTTGTCTTACTTCATTTTCAAGCTTTTCAAACTTAGCATTAGCTTCAGTCTTCTTATTATTTAGACTTTGTATTTGCTTTTCAGTTTCAGTCTTAGTATTTTCAGCTTTTTTAATAAGTTCATTTACATATGTTTTAGCGTCATTTGTTTTAGAATCAGCTTCAGCTTTAATCTTATTATAATTAGCTTGTGAATTAGATAATTTTTGTTCAGCATCAGTTTTGCTCGGTACAATTTTATTGAGCTCTTCAGCTGTTCTTTTTTCTTCAGCAACAGCTTTATTCAAATTTTCTTTAGCTTGTTCTTTAGTAATAGAATTAGCTGTCGATGAAATGTTTTCAGCCTTATTTACATTAGTGTCTGTGTTGAGTTGAGCAAATCCTGCAACAGATCCAGATGTAAGAGCTACAACAGTTATACCTGTAACTAATCCGTCTTTAAAAATCTTCCTTTTCATACTAAAAACTTTCTCTATGTATGACTACGCAAAAAAATTCGTAATAATTATACAGGATAAATATTTTTATGGAACATAAAAAATGTACGAAATGCTAAAAATATTTAAATTTAAAACAGAAATGCGTTATTTGTATACATTATTAATATTTAATAAAGAAAAAGTTTTTATTTCATAGCATACTTTGACACAAATGCGCGAAAATAATTAACCTTTTGTTAACCATTTTCGCGCTACTAATTAAATTAAAATAAATCATATTTAGCTCTAGAAACATTCCAATGAACATTTTCAAAATAAGATTGCAATTCTTTTGTTTTCTTTTGCTTAAATAAATTAATTATTTCCTCATGCTCATTATTTGTTTCTTCTAGCACTTTTTGTAAAGTCTGCTTATCAGCATGAGCATAAGACTTACCAACAAAACTATACTTCAAGCGGTTTACAACACTAACTAAAATCTGATTAGGACATTTCGACATATAAAAATTATGAAACTGCATTTGCAACTCGTTATATTTAGTATACAATCCATTTTTTATGCTAGCATACATAACATCGACCATGTATTGCATTTGCGTAAAATCATCTTCAGACAAATGACCTACGGTAAGTTGAGCTATTTTTCCGTCTAAATAACCAATCAACTCATATAAATCTTCAATTTCTTCAACTGAAAGCTTTTTCAACGTGTAGCCTTTATTAGCTTCTTTCTGAATTATGCCTTCTGCTGAAAGATGTATAAGAGCTTCTCTGATTGGAGTTCTTGATAATCCTAAATTTTCAACTAAATACCCCTCAGTAAACTTACCATCCGGCTGAATCTCTCCAGTCGAAATTTTTTCTGACAATAAATTATAAACCATATCTTTTGGATTCATTTTTACCTCCGCTTATATATTTTACATCATAAAGCGTAAAAAATTTGTCATTTATACAAAATATTTTGTATAATGTATACAACGATAAGAAAGGGGATGCGAAATGTTCAAAAATGTTATCGTTAGAGTACCAGGAAAATCTTTATCTGAAGGACTCTCAGGTGAAGGTACCAATGAAGGTAAACCAAATTGGACAAATGCAATTGTTCAACATGAATACTATATAAATGCACTTACCAAAACAGGCGTAAATGTAACAGTCTTACCTCCTATGGAGGATTTCCCAGATTCTTGTTTCATAGAAGACAATGCGCTATGTACACCTAAATGTGTAATCATTAGTCGCCCCGGAGCTCCTACACGTCGAAATGAATCACAAGACGCACAGTTCCGTGAAACAATAAAGAAATTCTATGACAATATAGAAGAAATAAAAGCACCAGGAACTATTGAACCAGGCGACATTATGATGGTCGGCGATCATTACTACATTGGACTATCAGCACGCACAAATGAAGAAGGTGCAAAGCAAATGATATCCATTTTAGAAAAATATGGAATGACTGGTGAAACAGTTGAAATGCAAGAAATGTTGCACTTAAAAACAGGCGTGAACTACCTAGAAAACAACAACCTTTTGATTTCAGGTGAATTTTTACGTGATCCTCGTTTTGATAAATTCAACAAAATTGAAATTCCAGAAGATGAAGGATACGCTGCAAACTGTATTTGGATTAACGGTTATGTGATCGTACCTGCAGGATATCCAAAAGTAAAGAAAGCAATCGAAGATTTAGGCGAATATAAAGTATTAGAAGTTGACACTTCAGAATTCCGCAAAGTAGATGGCGGATTGAGTTGCCTATCTTTGCGTTTCTAAAAAATAGTTTCCCACATAACTATTAAGAGCGCCTCACGACTGAATAATTAAATATATTAGTCGTGGGGCGCTTGTCAATATTTTTGAATTTTCAAACCTTGACATTCAAGGAGTAAAAATGCAAAACGATAATAAAATAGGTGTATTTTCTCTTGTTGGTATTATTGTTGGTGCTATTGTTGGTGCTGGTATATTCAA
>CAMPYB010000039.1 GCA_946998115.1 uncultured Actinomyces sp.
GAGCAGGATTCGGAAAATACATAGGTTTCTACTCAGTATGGGGATACTGGGTATCTGTAATAATTGGAAATGTTGCATTCGGTACATTATTATTCAATGCTTTAAGTTATTTTATTCCAGCATTAGGCGACGGGCAAAACATAATATCAATCATTGGAGCATCCATCGTGCTATGGATAATCAACACAATGATATTGCGTGGAATTAGTAAAGCAGCACTTTTAAACGCAATAGTAATGATAGCTAAAGTTGTTCCGTTAATATTATTCATATTGATGGTAATAATTGGATTTCAAAAAGGAATTTTCCTTGAAAATGTTTGGGGCACTCAAGACGGTGGCTTTCATTTTAATGAAGTATTTCCTCAAGTGAAAAATTCTATGCTTGTTACTGTTTGGGTATTTATCGGTGTTGAAGGAGCCGTTGTATTTTCAAGTCGCGCAAGACGCAAATCCGATGTCGGCAAAGCAACAGTCATAGGTTTTTTCGCAGTAGCTGCTATATATATCGCAATAACTTTATTCTCATACGGTATCTTAACTCAAAAAGAACTAAGCGAACTTAAAAATCCTGCAATGGCTTATGTTCTAGAAGCAGTCATTGGAAAAACTGGTGCGCTTATCGTAAATGGCGGAGCAGTTATTGCTATTTTTGGAGCATGGATAGCTAATACAATGCTTGCTGAAGAAATAGCATTCCAAGCAGGTGTACAAAAACTATTTCCACCAATTTTCGGCAATGAAAATAAAAATGGTGTGCCACTAAATGCAACTTTTATAACAAATGGTTTAGTTCAAATATTATTAATATCTATATTAATAACATCTGAAGCATATTCTATATTGTCTCAGCTTTCAGCGGCACTCATATTACTACCATATACTTGTGTTGCTCTATTCCAACTAAAAGTACAAATAAAATATGCTTTGAAAGGCAAACTAACTTTTGGACCACTACTAATAGGCATAGTTTCAAGCTTATACATGATATGGCTATGCTACGCTTCAGGATTCAACTACTTCGTAATGACAATTTTGGCATTATGTCCTGGAACAATAATGTATGCTTATACACAGAAAAAATATAAAGAGGAAATATTCAACAAGTATGAATATGTGATACTTGCTATATCTGTAGTGTTATTTGCATATGGATTATATGCTTTCCCAACTATAGTTGAACTTTAGTATTGTTTCGATTGTACAGTTATATAAATATATGGGGGCGAGTAAATATTTATTCGCCCCCATAACTTTTAAAATAAGTTAGATGATTTTATTATTATCCGATTAGTTTTATTTCACCAGCGCTATCATTTGTTCGGAGTTCTCCCATTGGTAAGCTAACATCCGGCTGCCACCAAAGAGCACCTGGTTGAATACTTATGTTTACATGCTGATTAGCGTACTGTGAAAAACTTGCAGGAAGAGCTACCATATTAGTTGGCTCTGTTCTTGTTCCTTGTCCGTCACCATTGTGTGCATTTACTGCAATTTGTGAATCTAAAACTAAAATTACATACATTCTATTATCAGTCGAGCAAATATCTGATGGAGGAATTTGTTTTTGAGGCAATTGTGCAAGTTGAGCGCAAGTTAAGTACTTTACTGTTCCTGAAAAAATAATATTTCCAGCAGCTTTTTCTGCTTGTATTTTTGCTTCTAATTCATTTGCTTTATTATTTGCTTCATTTTGAGTATTATCTTTTACAGTATTTTTTTCTGTATTATTTTCTTTCTCTGATTTTTTATCATTATCTTTTTCTTTGGAAGCAACTAATTTTTTGTACTCACCATCTTTAGTTTTTGCAAGAATATCTAGCTGTTTTCTATCTTTAATAGGTGTATATTTGATATCTTTTGATTCATCTTTAGGAAGCTGATCGATTCTGCCTTCCCACACTTTTTCATGTTTTAGTATTATATTATCTTTATTAGTTTCATTTATAGTTATTTTTTCTTCAGTCGCAGCACCTGTACCTGATGACCAAGCAACGTAAAGTAATCCATCATTGTCTTTACTAACATTTATAGAACCGCGAAAGCCTCCTACTCCTGCAGCACCATGTTGTATATATTCTTCTGTAGATAATATATTGTTATACTTGGAATCTGGTGCAAAAATTCTAGCAGATGGCGTTATATCTGCTGTTGAATCTGATTTGCCATTAAAAGAAACAATAAGTTGCGGAATATCAGTTTTATCCATATTTATAAGTGCATATGAATAATCTTTAGGGCTAGTTTCAATATTACTATATGCATCTTTGTCATAAAAAGTATATTTAGTAATATCATCTAGAACTTTACTGTATAATTTAGCAGTTTTAGAATTATTACTTTCTTTCTTTTCTGCTTTTGATTGACTTGTGCAAGCTGATATTGATATAGCAAACATGCTTAAGATTATGAATAAAAGTAAAACTTTGTATATGCGTGTTATTTTTGACATAATGCGTAAATACCTATTCTTGAGTAAAATAAAATATTTTAATTTAAATATAAATCTTCATTATCGTAACTGTTAGTTATTAAAGATTATTATCCAGAAAGTAATATAACATTAATATTAGTAAAATATAAAAAAATTAGTATTTTAATCGTATATAGTGTACTGCTTAATTATTTCATTTATATATTATGAATATTATTTTTTATGTAATTTTCATGCATAAAATTGTATATCGTATCAGTTTAAAATTATATCAAAATGTTGTTATACCTGAATATATATTATTGTTTTGAACTGCTAAATATATATATACTGAACAGTCAATTGTTCCAGATAGTGAATAACTCTTATAGTGGTAATGTTAAAGTCCACATGTAGATTTGTAGCTATTTTCAAAATTTATATTACACATTTCAAAAGAGGATATAAATGCAAAACGATAATAAAATAGGCTTATTTTCTCTTGTTGGTATTATTGTTGGTGCTATTGTTGGTGCTGGTATATTCAACTTGATGAAAGAAATGGCAAACAATGCTTCACCAGGAGCCGCTGTTATAGGCTGGATTCTCACAGGCATAGGCATGGGAACACTAGCTTTCAGCATGGTAAGCTTAAATCGCACACACCCACACCTAGAAGCAGGCGTATTCAGCTACGCACGAGCAGGATTCGGAAAATACATAGGTTTCTACTCAGTATGGGGATACTGGGTATCAAATATGATAGGTAACGTAGCCTATGCTACTCTAATGTTTAACGCTTTAAGCTATTTCATTCCATCACTAGGAAACGGACAAAACATAATATCAATCATTGGAGCATCCATCGTACTATGGATGATAAATATGCTAATTTTGCGTGGAATTAATGAAGCCGCAGTGCTAAACGCAATAGTTATGTTAGCTAAACTAGTTCCATTAGTATTGTTTATTGTAGTAGTAGGCTTTGCTTTTAACAGTGAAATATTCTTTAGCAATATTTGGGGCACGCATGATGGAAGTTTCTCATGGAGCGAAGTATACCCTCAAATAAGAAAATCTATGCTTGTTACTGTTTGGGTATTTATCGGTGTTGAAGGAGCCGTCATCTTTTCAAGCCGTGCAAGACGCAAATCCGATGTCGGAAAAGCAACAATTATTAGCTTTATATCAGTTGCAGCTATTTACATAGCTATAACTTTGCTATCATATGGCATATTCACTCAAGCACAATTAAGCAAAATGGAAAATCCTGCAATGGCTTATATTCTAGAAGCTATTATTGGCAAACCTGGTGCTTGGATCGTAAATGCAGGAGTTGTTATTGCTATTTTTGGAGCATGGCTTGCAAATACTATGCTCGGTGAAGAAATAGTCTATCAAGCAAGCGTGCAAAAACTATTCCCACCAATTTTCGGCAATGAAAATAAGCGTGGCGTTCCACTAAATGCAACAATTATAACTAATTCTATAATCCAACTAATTATGGTATCCATATTGTTTACAACTGAAGGATACTCCGTATTATCACAGCTTTCAGCAGCTGTTATCTTATTCTCATATACATGTGTTGCTCTATTCCAACTAAAAGTACAAATAAAATATGCTTTAGAAGGTAAAGTAACTTTTGGACCACTACTAATAGGCATAGTTTCAAGCTTATACATGATATGGCTATGCTACGCTTCAGGATTCAACTACTTCGTTCTAACAATGTTGTCACTATGCCCTGGAACTTTAGTATATATTTATGCTCAAAAGAAATATAAAGAACAAATATTTACTAAATATGAAATAGTTATAGCAATAATATCTGTTGCACTATTTATTTATGGAGCATACAGCTTCCCAACCTTAGTGAATTTATAAATTTAAACACCGGGCTACAGCTATTGTAGCCCAATAGCATTTAATATTTTTATACAAAATAAATCAATTCACATAATCATAAAAACATTTTATAAGATATCTACAAATACAGAATATATTTTTACTTCTATAAAAAATACTAAAATTTCATATATTACTTTACTTGAAATTGCTATGCTACTGTATTAAAATAAACGCGGTCGGTAGGTAAGGCTACCACAGGGATATGGGTTACTGCCGCGACACAGTGGAGACACTGCAAGATGGTTAACAGTCGTTGTCGAAAACAAGGCTTCGACTAATGTAATACCACCGCCCTGCGAAGCTTAAGCTTGAACGGCATAAATAAAACAAAATAAATGAATGTTTTTATGATTGTTAATAATTTGAGTTTGTTGTAACCTTCCGATTTCAATGATGAAATTTTTGTGCACTGCACATAATTCAAGGAGGTGATTTGCCGTGGAACATGACAGTACTGACGTTGGTAGTTATAGTAATACAACAACTGACAATATGAATTACACTATTTTTAGCATGAATATGAAGGATATACCTATAAAGGTAATAGTAGCCGGCAATCACCAGTTATTTCGATGACATATCGGCTATATAAATAAACCTATATGTTTTCAGTATTAAAATAAAGTATTAAAGTGACAATTTTACTTGTCACATTTTGTGCGCACAATGCTGAACATAATATTCCAAAGAGGATTTGTATTATGAATATATTTACAATTTCGCACAAAGAAAAGGAACACACAAAAATCAACAAAAATACACGTTATTTATATGACATCATCATATGTATTGGAATAATAGCTATTTTTGGTGTTGTAGTTTTCCTAATTCAATGTATTAATCAGCCAATTAGTGCAAATGGTATTCCATCAACAGTATCTACAAATCTAAAAAATTTACCTTACTACACATTACGCTCAATTTTTCGCATGCTAATAGCACTTATAGCATCACTTATTTTTACAATTATTTACGGTACAATTGCTGCGCGAAGTCGTAGACTTGGTAAAATATTAATTCCATTGCTCGATATTTTACAATCTGTACCAATTTTAGGTTTTCTTTCAGCAACTGTTACAATTTGGCTTGTCATTTTTCCAAATTCAATGTTAGGTGTTGAAGCTGCATCAATATTTGCCATTTTCACTAGTCAAGCTTGGAATATGACTTTTTCTTTCTATCATTCACTTTTGAGTGAGCCAAAAGAACTTGATGAAGCAG
>CAMPYB010000040.1 GCA_946998115.1 uncultured Actinomyces sp.
TTTATTTCTAATAGTTCATATTTTTATTTTTTAAATTCAGTTCCCACAATTTTTCACTAAATTAAAACTCATACTAATTTTGAATAGATTTGAATTATTCACAAGTTGTTATTTCATAAAGTTTATTACCATATTTGTCTTGATCTATAAGTTTAAACGCACTATTTTCATCAAGTTTTATAAGACCAGGAAAAGCTTCATCACATGGACGATCCCATAAACATCTACCGCCAAAAGAATAAACATATTTAAGTTTTAACTTTTTTACTGCTCGACAAATTTTCGGATTTACATTGATTTGATTTAATTGTTTAGCGACTGCAAGAGTGTTTTTATCTTGCGAATAAGCACCATGATATAAAACATTTCTGTGACCAAATAAGAACCAGCTTGCAGTAGCACCTTTCCATGGATTACCAACAACAGTATATTTTTTGTCTAAATTATTTATAGTACGAGACATAAATCTCAACTCATTTTTAGAAAAAGACAAAGGATTATTGAAATTATTATCAGGTAGACTAAAAGAATAAGCAATTTTAGATAAATTAAAAGTATAAGCAGGAGATATATTCCCTAAAACAAATATACTTATTAAAAAAATCACACAGATCCTATTAAAGTTCAAAAATTCGTATTTTTGAGTAAATGTTATAAGCTTATCGACAATAAATACTAGTCCGAAAGATAAAAATATAATCATGCACATAGCTTGTATTGGCAAAAGCCGTGCAGGCTCCCCATAAAAAAGACCCGAAACGTATGCTCTAAACAAAGGCTCAGGCCAACTTGCAGCAATGAAATCAATAAAAGAAAATAAAATCCAAGAAAACACTAGGTACAAATGTAAATGTTTTACTAGCAAAAATACTATTCCTATAAAAACTATCAACATTAATGGTAAGTTCCAAAAATAACTAATTTCTTTACCATCAACATTACCTGTTATAAAAGCTAATATTCCTTCTTTTCTACCATATCTTACGGGAACTATCATATTTTCAGTAAATCTATAGTTGTATAATGTGGTATTCAAATATGTGAAAATTGTAACTGTAAGATACAAAAAAGCTGACAAGATTATTCCAAGTAAGATACTTAAAATTTTCAATCTTGCATTCATCTCAGTAAATTTGTTTTTGAATAATTTTACAATCGAAAATGGCAATAAAATTAAAATAAAATAGTACACAATAAATACAGTATTAGGTTGCGAAAACCCTAAAGCGAATAATGAATAAATACCTAATACTATACTTTGCCATGGTTTTATAAATTTTAAATTGAAAAAGAAATTTACAACTACAAAAAGAACTATAGGCATGCAAACAGCGGCGACTATATTTGCGTATAATATTCCGAACCATAAATATATACCTGGAAATATAGGAATTAGCGTACTGGTTATTGCAACTGTTGTAAGGAATAGTTTATTACGACTAATAACAAGCGCAAACGCAAGAATAGATATAGGCCAAACAAAACACAAAAACAAATAAGTCACAGCATTAGCAGCAACAGGAATAGACACACCCGTAACCTGAATAACACTAACCACAAAATCATGCCAAGCAGCAGGATAAAAACTCGTATTCGGAGGAAGCTGCAACATATGCAAAGAAGACAAATCACCACTATCAAGCATACGAGCAACATTATTATAATGATAATGACCATCGCTACTTTGACTGATAGCATAAGGAATTTTTAAATTCCAAAGCACTCTGAAAAACAGTAATATCCCTGAAGCAATAGCAGCACTTAAAGATATATTTATTTCTGTCCATTTAATATTTTTTATGCAACGCAAATGTGAAAAGAAATTAGAATATTTCGCTACATGCACAGAGTTTTTAGCATTTTTGCAACTGTCATTAGTTTTTTCTTCTTTAAAACCTATTTTTTCTAATAAACCAGTAGTTATAAAAAGTTTAAAACATATAAATCGAATGATAAAAATCATTACCATAAAACAAATTACAGCTAAAACTAAATTTAGAATAGACCATTTTATACCAATGGCACCATATAGCACAGCTAGCGTGGAAATAAAAGCAACAGCAGGCAAAGGAGCAATTGATACAGCAAGAAAACCTTTGATAGTCAAAGTTCTCATGAATACATATCCCAAACCATAAAGCAAAATAATGGCTGTTATAAAAGCTAAAGCAAAATCTATCCAACTACCATGCATAGTTACCTCAAATTATTTGAAAACTTATATTTTATATTTTATAAAATCATATTTTCGTGTTTACAGATTTATTAGATAAGTTATTTATAAAATTCTATTCCATTTGATTTCTTTATTTGTTAGAAATCATTTAAATTTTGCACACTCCAAGCATACATTGCTATTGCTGCAGCGTGACCTACATTCATTGATCTCGTAGATCCTCTTTGTGTAATATGTAAAACTTTTTCACAAGCATCTAAAAGTTGTGAAGATATACCGCTTCCTTCTTGACCAAACAATAACATGCATTTTTCAGGTAATTTTGTTTTTTCTATAGGTTTCGATGTTTTCAAAATATCTATACCATATAAAGGCATTTGATTATCTACACACCATTTTATAAATTCTTCAGAACTAGCGTGATGGAAAATGTGTTGATACCTGTCAGTAACCATTGCGCCACGTCTATTCCAACGTTTGCGCCCTACAATATGCACTGCTTGAACTCCGAAAGCGTTTGCAGTTCTCACTATTGAACCTATATTAAAATCGTGTTCAAGATTTTCTATAGCAACATGTAATCTTGTCCTATAATTTTCATCTAAATCTTTTATTATGGCTTCCATTTTCCAGTAGCGATAACGATCTAATACATTTCGCCTATCACCATTGCGTAAAAATTTTTCGTCATATTTTTCATCTTTAGGCCAGTTTTCTTCCCCTCCTTCCCATGGACCTACTCCAACTTCATAGTCTTTTTCATTTAAAATATTATTTTCTTCATCACTACTACTAGTGTATTTCATGCAAACCACTCTTATTATATTTAGTTAACACTTTTTAGTTTCTGACAGCTATGAAATAAATTATACAGAATAAAGCACACAACAATTTATAGTATTTTATAAAATTGTTAAAGCAAATGCTCAAACAAATTGTAATATCATTACACGCTTTTTGGAACGCTACTTGTGATTATCCTTTATTACTCAATTTTTATATTAGTTCATGCTGTAGATACTTCTGGCACAATAACATCTAAATCTTTCATCAATTGATCAACTTCATCATTTTGATTAGCAAATGGGTCAGGTAAATCAATCGTAGGCCTATATGGATTATTTAAGCGCACACCCGACCAATTTACTGTTATATCAAAATTCATGCTTAAAGCCTTTTTAACAAAGTCACCACGAACTTTAGCTCTGCTCGTTTGAGGAGGTGTATGTATTGCTTTTTGCACATCTTCTTTAGATACAAATTCTTCCATCAATCCTTTTGCACGCAAAGCGGGAGCTAAACCGACTTTTGCATCTAAATCATGATAAGCTAAATTCAATCTGGAAATTATAGGAGATGACCAATCTACATCATGTTTATCCATATAATGTTTAAGTAATTTGTATTTAATAGCCCAATCTAATTTTGTGTCAATTTTAGAAAAATCACGAGACTTTATAGCAAGCAATCCTTCTTTAGCTAAATTGAGTGCTTTAACATAAATATCATTTTCATCAGTCAGACAATAATTTTTAGAACGCAAATATTCCTCTAGTATGGAAATAATCTCAGTTTGTATTTCAACAGCAGTCATTTTGCGACCGTCGACTAAATCTATTTTTACTGTACCAGTGAAATCATCACTGATTTTATGTAGCGCTTCAATCGGATTCACTAAATCAAATTGGCACAAATTATTACCAGCTTCTAAATAATCTAAAACTATGCCAGTATATGCCATTTTTAACATTGTAGTAACATCGCAAATATTGGAATCGCTACATAGAACATGTAAACGTCTGTACAATTCAATATCGCCATGTGGTTCATCTTTTGTATTAATTATCGGTCTTTGCTTAGTTGTATCAGCACTAGTTTGTTCACTCATATAATCAGCACGCGGTGAAAATACGTAACGCCACTTACCTGATTTATCTTTCTTAACATGACCTGCACCAGTAAGTATTTGTCTTGTCGCGAAAAAGTTAATAAGTGACCTTATACTGATATCAAAATCAACTTTCCTCGAAAATAAATAATTTTCATGACATCCAAAAGTGTTTCCAACAGAATCTACATTATTTTTAAATAAGTGTACTATTGCTTCAACATTTTCTTTATCAAATGAATTATTAGCATACTTTACCATTGTGCGTAATAATTCTTCACCAGCACGATCGTTAGCGACTAAATCATAAATATTGTCACATTCAGCTGTAGCATATTCTGGATGCTCACCAATATCTATATACAGTCTTGCTCCATTGTCAAGGAAATAATTTGTAGTCCTACTTGATAAAGGCATATACTCAAATATTTCTTTAACACATTCTCCAGGAGTGGGAATCAAACCTGGACTATTGTAATTTTTAGGCTGAGCAAAAACACCATACTCTGTTTCCAGCCCGTATATACGACCAGTTATCATTCGCCACCCTTTTGCACAAACCCTTGAACAAACGATAAAGCGTTTTCTTCTAGTACATCATCTATCTCATCTAGAATATCATCGAATCCCTGTGCAGCATTTCCACCAGGAGTAGGTATTGGAATATCATCAGGTTCCGGAGTGTCTTCATGATGTGTTTGACGTTGTATACGATCTGCCATTTTATGCTCCTTATTACATTTATATTTTAATTATAATTCCTTTTGGCTTTGCTTTCCTTTGAGAGTTGAAATTTGTGGATAAGTTAATTTTTATTTA
>CAMPYB010000041.1 GCA_946998115.1 uncultured Actinomyces sp.
TGGATAAGTTAATTTTTATTTACAGTTATTTAATATTCACTGAAAAACAAATAATTCTTGACTAATAGTAAACTATACTGTCAAAGCATCCACTATATCTTTCACATGTTTAGCTCTAGAAAAAAGAGAATCTACCAATTCTTTCGTGCCTCCATATGGGTTAAACATTGGTATTCGCAACATGTATTCGCCACCAGCGTCTATAACCATTGCATGCCATCCACATGAGAATATTTCTTTATTAAATCGTCTTATCATCTGACCTCTAAAATATGCTCGCGTATTTTCTGGTGGATAAAATTCTGCTTTAGCAATATCATTTTTAGATACAATAGTATGAGCTTTTCCACTTTCTAATAAGCGATATCCTAATCCTCTTCCTGGTCTTAAATCTGACCATTGCAAATCCATAGCAGCAAGTTTTGGGCTTTCCCAACCAAGATTATGGCGTTTCATCATAGCTTCCATGACTTGTTTTTTACACACCCATTCAACTGTTGATGAAACTTTGCTAAATTCTTTATTTTCAAATGCTTCAAGAATTTCTTTCCACATTTTTAAAGCCTCAGTTGTTTCTTCATCTTTTTCTGCCATATCATAGTATTTACTTATGACTTTCAAATACTGTTTTTGTATTTCAACAGCAGTCATTTTTCTACCATCAGCTAATTCAAGTTTATATGTCAAACTAGTGTCATGAGATACTTTTGAGCAATCCTCAACTGGATTTGCGAGTTTCAATTCTTTCCACTCTTTAGGTAACCCATATTTTTCAAGCACCCAAGCTACAAGTGATGCTGTTGCCATTTTTATAAATGTACAAGTTTCAAAAGTGTTGGAATCACTGCCTATCACATGGAATCTGCGGTAAATATCTCCATCAGCGTGAGGCTCATCTCTAGTGTTAATTATCGGTCGATGTAATGTAGTTTCTAGACCTACAGTATTTTCAACATAATCAGCACGTTGAGAAATTTGAAAACCTGGTTTTTCACTACATTTGCCTATTCCCACTCTTCCTGCGCCACATATTATTGGACGTGTAACAAAAAAAGGCATATATGCTTCTATAATGTCATCAAAAGGCACTTTTCTATCTATCAAATAATTTTCGTGACAACCATAGGTTGAGCCTTTTCCGTCAACATTATTTTTGTATAAGACAACTTCCGGCAACCCTTTATTTTCTAGGGTTTCCATCATAGCTCTTTGCATCATATACTCACCAGCGCGATCATATAATACAGCTTGTTTCGGTGACATTACCTCGGGGCTCGCATATTCAGGATGTGAGTGATCTAAATACATTCTTGCCCCGTTAGGCATACTGTTATTCGGTGCTCGTTGAAATTTTTCTTCTAGTTCAGTAAGGCGCACAACTGGTGACATCTTATTACCATGTAAAGGATTAGGTCCACTTGGAGCCAAATGATATGGATCATCAGTGAGTTGTGAAGGATCAGCTTTATCCCTATCCATCACATATCCTCGTGCATCATGTAAAGGTCGCTCACAAGAGTAATCCCATCGCACTCCTTCAGGCTCACCCATGCGTCGCATAACACCTGAATATGCAAAAATGAGCTGGGTAGCTAATATTATAGAATCTTCATTAGAAGTGGGACTAGTAATTCCATATTCTGTTTCTATACCCATTATTCTTTTAACAGTCATGGTTTTCCTATCTAAGTTTTTAGTTTAAAAATAGTTATTCGACACTTTTATTTCTTCTATTGGTTTGTCTTGCTTGATATTTGTTTGGTTTTTGGAATGTTTTTCTTCACTGCGTTTCATACCCATTGTGCGAATATACATTATGCGTTCGCCTCTTCGTCCTGAAACACGTGCCCATTCATCAGGATTTGTAGTATTTTGCAATTCTTCATTTTCATTTATTTCAGCATCTATTGCTTGTAATAAGTGTTCTACGCTAATGCCTTTTTCGCCTTTATTTATGAAATCTTTGATTGCTGATTTTTTAGCTCTATCAACTATATTCGTGAGCATAGCTCCGGAAACAAAATCTTTTACATACAATGTTTCTTTAATGCCTGAAGCATATGTTACTTCAAGATATTCATTTTCTTCACAGATTTCATATAATCTTTTAGCTACTTTATCGATCATCATGTCGATAATTTCTTGATCTTTCATACCTTCATATTTATGTACAGGTATATCTGTGGTCAAATATTTAGACAAAATCTCTTTCGCGCCTTCCATGTCTGGGCGTTCGATTTTGATTTTGACGTCGAGTCTTCCTGGGCGTAGAATTGCTGGATCTATCATATCTTCACGGTTTGATGCACCTATAATTACAACATTTTCAAGTGATTCTACACCGTCAATTTCGCTTAAAAGTTGTGGGACAACAGTTGTTTCCACATCTGAGCTTTTGCCTGTACCGCGTGTTCTAAATAATGATTCCATTTCGTCAAAAAATATCACTACTGGTATTCCGCGCTCAGCTTTATCGCGTGCACGTGAAAATATTAGTCGGACTTGGCGTTCTGTTTCACCAACATATTTATTAAGTAATTGAGGGCCTTTAATATTTAGGAAATATGAATGTTGATTTTTCTTTCCTGTCTTATTTGCAGCTGTTTTCGATAATGAAGTAGCAACAGCTTTAGCTATAAGAGTTTTACCACATCCTGGAGGTCCATAAAGCAATACGCCTTTTGGCGGTTTTAAGCCGTGTTCAATATAAAGATCTGGGTGAGTAAATGGTAATTCTACAGTATCTTTTATCTGCTCTATCTGTGATGATAATCCGCCAATGTTTTCATAACTAATATCTGGAATTTCTTCTAGTAATAATTCTTCAATTTCACTACGCACTATTGTTTCATAAGCATATCCTGCTTTCATATCGGCGATTAAACCATCGCCTACTTTCAATTTTGTATTTAATAGCGTATCAGCAAGATGCACAACTTTTTCGTCTTCATTTCTAACTAAAACTAGAACCCTGTCTTTATCAAGTTTTTCTTTTACAGTTACTATATCTCCGCATTCATTAAAATCACCTGTGCCAATTACTGCTAAATTTTCGTTTAATAATAATTCTTGACCTTTTTTAAGTGAGTTTATTGCTACTTTTTCAGTGACTTTTAGGCGCATTTTCCTTCCGCCAACTAGCACATCCGCGAATCTGTCCATCACTGAATGAACTTTTATAAATATTCCAAAATTTATTGGTGGTTGTGTAAGTCTTTCTATTTCGCCACGTAGCGAATCCAATTCTTGTCTTGCGCCTGCAAGCGCTGAAGCTAATCTGTCATTTTTTCTTTTTGTAACTGAACAGTACGTCTGTAATTCTTTAATGCGTTCTTGCATTTCTTGAGGAGTCGCGTTTGTCATATTTCCCCTAACGGTATTAGGTAATAAATATTAAAATTTCATTTATTCAAGTTTATTGTTATTCATAGTGTAAAACAAAAATCACATAAATACATTATTAGAAAAACACCACTTTGCAAAGCAGGTTTAAGTATTTTTAAAACTTAATGTTTATTCAATTCATCATTTAGATTGAGTTTTATTACCTATGCATATTTTATTACAATTTATTAGAATTTCCTAATGTTACTTTATTGTTTTTATCTTTACTAATCTTGAAACATATTAATTGTTTTTGAATACTAAAATTGCCTAATAATTATTTTTTTATTTATCAGCAAATATATAAAATATAAAGGTTTATTTTATTGTGATAAAAATTGTGATAAAAATTATCAATCTGAGCTTTTTTTTAAAAATATTTGTTTTAAAAAGTGTAAGGTGGGTTTTCACCCACCTTACATTAACAAATCTTATTTCTAAAGATCAATTAGATTTTAGATATTTATTTGTTTTTATATTTTTTGATGTTTAATGCTACAACACCTAATGTTGCAATCGCAAACAAAGTAGCAAATACACCTGTAAGAGAATTATCACCTGTATTAGGAGTGTTCAAATTCTTCTCATTGTTATACTGACCTTTATTTTTATCAACAGGCTTCAATACAACTTTACCATTGTTTGAACCAGTTTGAGAACCTGCTCCAGGTGCCAATGTACCACCAGGTGTGCCAGGTGTACCTGGGACTGGAGGAACCGGAGGTGTCGGAGGAACCGGAGGTGTCGGAGGAGCCGGAGGAACTGGAGGTGTTGGACCAGGAGCTGGAGTTACAGTTTCTGCTTCCCATTTAGCATACAAAGTCAAATCAGCGGTAACTGGATTTGCAAAATTGTATTCATTAGCGAAAGCTGGGTCAGTATACCAACCTTTGAATACATGACCATCAAAACTTGGATTTGCAGGTTTTGAAACAGGAGTACCTTTCTTGACCTTCAATACAGAATCAGCAGTTTTGTTGTCATTATATTTGAGAGTTACAGTCTGTTCGTTAACTTTCCACACTGCTTTGAGTGTCATGGATGATTTTACAGGAGCGCTGAAATTGTAGTCTGCACCATTTAGAGTCCATTTCACAAAAGTATTACCATCTTTTGTAGGTGCAGGATTTGGCGCAGATACAGTCTTGCCATCTTCAACTTCAACAGGACCTACACCTGTTCCACCATCAGTATCAAATGAAACGGTGTGTTTGACTACAGTACCTGGATTTGCTTCATATTTAGCATATAAAGTCAAATTTTCTGTGACAGGTTTTGTGAAATCATATTGAGTGGTGAAATTCTCGTCAGTATACCATCCTTTGAATGTGAAACCTGGCTTAGAAGGATTTGTGTCAGGCTTTTTCACAGTCTTATTTTTGTCGATAGTTTGAATTTCAGGTGCTGGAGTTCCGCCATCGACCGCAAATTTCACAATAAATTTGCTTGGTGCAGGTGGCTGTGTATCTTCTACTTTAAAGGT
>CAMPYB010000042.1 GCA_946998115.1 uncultured Actinomyces sp.
TAAATATAAATGATAAGCATTCGCTAAAACAGCTTGAGCACCTAATTGCTTTACACTTTCAGGCAAAACAGCTTTTACCGTAGCTTTAGTTCCGACTGGAATAAAAGCAGGAGTTTGTATATCACCATGAGGAGTATGTATAACCCCAGCTCTTCCCAAACCATCAGCACTATCTAAATGTTTTTCCACAGTAAAACCAGTATTAGGTTTTTTCTCCACACTAATTCCTAACTTTTGTATACACTGATACCTAAAATGAAAGCAATAAATTTTAATTACGCATCTCAACTATGTAAATTTCTACTTATATATTCACATAATATATGGACTTTTACAAAGAAAAACTTATTATATTACTTTCAATATATACTTGTCACTTATACACTTCATTTTCTTCAATATTATTTTTAAGATAATAAGAATGCTCATGCTTTTTAACAAATGCAATCACTCTATATGTAACAGGCAACATGACAACTTCTACTAGCGTCTTATAAACATAGCCAGTTATACAATAATTTGCAAATTCTTCGCCAGTTATAATCCCATAAAAAGCTATAGTGCAAAATATTAAAGTATCAGCAGCTTCACCAACTAAAGTCGATGCAATAAGCCTAACCCAAAGATTCTTTTCACCTGCTCTTTTCTTAATTTTGACAAGCACAAAAGAATTCAATACTTGACCAGCAAAATATCCGACTAAAGAAGCAACAACAATTCGTGGCACAAATCCTAAAACAGCCTCATATGCAGATTGATTTTCATATCCAGGACCTGCAGGAGCAATTTGTACTATATAAAAAATTATCGACGCTAATATAGAAACAATAAAACCAACAGTTATTATGCGTTTAGATGCTTTGAAACCATATACTTCGCTCATAACATCACCCAAAATATATGTGACTGGAAAACATATTGCGCCACCATCAAAAATTAATTGATACCAGCCAAAATCAATACCAATCAATTTAGTTGCAACAATATTTGAAATAATGAGCAAAGACACAAATGCCACCGCAACTAAATCATAATATTTTGACTGTCTATAAGACTGCTCATTCACATTACCACCGACCACTTCTATTTTTAAACATTTTTACATAACATTTATGTCTCGTTATACTCAATAAATATAATAACTTTCCAACCTACATAATTTTACAAAAGTCATACTTTTTCAACAAGACTATAAATAACTATAAAAATATAAACACTATTCTTAAAAATTTTACAATAATTGCAACACAATAAAATAAACTAATTCTATAAATTTGGTTTAATCATAGAATATACATCAAGCGCCGCATCAAGTTCTTCCATAGTAATTTTTCCATCTTTAACAAAACCCAACTCTATAGTTGCTTGTTTTATAGTAATACTGTTAGCAAGAGAATATTTTGCTATCTTACTAGCATTTTCATACCCTATAATAGCGTTGAGTGCAGTAACTATAGACGGAGAAGATTCAGCTAATTCTCTGCATTTCTTTTCATTAGCTACAATGCCATTGATACATTTTTCAGCCAATAGTTTCGTAACATTAGCTAAAAGTGAAATTGATTCTAAAATATTTTTTCCCATAACTGGAAGCATCACTAATAAATCAAAATTACCTTGTCCTGCAGCAAAACTTACAGCTTCATCATTTCCTATAACTTGAGCGCAAACCATAATTGTAGCCTCAGGCAAAACAGGATTTACTTTACCAGGCATTATATATGAACCAGGTTGTAGATCTGGTAAAAAAATTTCTGAAAGCCCAGCTCTTGGTCCAGATCCCATCCAACGCAAATCATTACATACTTTCACTAACGATAATGCTAATATACGTAACGCGCTTGAAATTTCCACAAGACTATCTTGACATGCTTGCGATTCAAAATGATTCACTGCTTCTTTAAAATCTATACCTGTATTCTTATTTATTTCAGAAATAACCTTAGATGAATAATTTTTCGGAGTATTTACACCAGTTCCTACTGCCGTTCCACCAAGTGGCAATTCTTTTAAATTCGATAAAGCATGTTCGATTCTTTCAACACCTTTGCTTATTTGAGCTTCATATCCTGAAAACTCTTGTCCTAAAGTTATCGGCGTTGCATCCATCAAATGCGTACGACCAGATTTAACTACATTTTTCCATTGATTAGCTTTATCAAATAAAGATCTAGAAAGTATCATTAAATTTGGTAATAATAATTCTCTAATTGATTCAACACAAGCTATATGTATAGATGCAGGAAATACGTCATTGGATGATTGACACATATTTACATGATCATTCGGATGCACTTTTCTTTTAAGTTTTTTACACGCTAAATTAGCTATAACCTCATTAGCGTTCATATTTGAAGAAGTACCTGATCCTGTTTGGAATACATCAATAGGAAAATCTTCGTCGCAATTTCCATTTATGACTTCCTCAGACGCATCTACAATCGCTTCAGCCAATTTTTTATCCAGAATATTTAAATTTCCATTCACAATAGCGCATGCTCTTTTTATTTGCCCTAATGCTTTAATATGATAGCGTGAAAGTGTCTGACCTGATATAGGAAAATTTTCTATAGCTCTTTGTGTTTGAGCTGAATATAAAGCTTTAGAAGGAACTTTTACTTGTCCCATACTGTCTTTTTCGATTCTATATTCCATTTTTTACCTAAAAGTTTATTTTTATAAGATTTTTACAGGATTTACAAACGCCTATGTCTGCAAAATTACTTTTATATTCTATAACTTTTTCTTATTTTTAAAAAGATTTATTATTTTGCTATTTCAAGCATCAAAATAAATATATATTAAAACATACTTTGGAATAAAATAAGCAAAGTAGATACATAAATAATTTCACAATAACTAATGAGCACTAATATAGAATATTAATGCTCACAAAATTTGCAAATGTAAGTTTAATCAATGTGAAGGATCATAAGGAGAGATAACTACGTCTATACGTTGTAATTCTTTCAAGTCCATATAGCCTGTAGTTGCCATAGTTCGCTTCAATGCTCCAATTATGTTCATACTGCCATCAGCAATACTTGCAGGTCCATAAAGCATCTCTTGCATACTACCAAGCATACCTATATGCACGCGTTCACCACGAGGTAGTTGCTGATGATGAGCTTCACTTCCCCAATGCCATCCGCGTCCTGGAGCGCTAGTATTTCTAGCAAAAGGAGCGCCGAGCATTACAGCATCTGCACCACAAGCAAAAGCTTTAATCAAATCACCGCTACGACCAATGCTACCATCAGCAATAACATGAACATATCTACCGCTTGACTCATCTAAGTAATCGCGTCTAGCGGCCGCAACATCAGCAACAGCAGTTGCCATAGGAGCATGAATTCCTAGAGAACGCCTAGTAGTATAAGAAGCTCCTCCGCCAAATCCAACCAAAACACCTGCTGCGCCTGTGCGCATCAAATGCAAAGCTGCAGTGTACGATGCTACGCCACCAACAATTACAGGAACATCTAATTCATATATGAAACGCTTTAAATTCAAAGGCTCTTCACGACTAGAAACATGTTCAGCAGAAACAGTAGTTCCTCTAATCACAAATAAATCAACACCTGCGTCTAAAACAAACTTATGATATTTTTTAGTATTAGCAGGAGTCAAAGAACCAGCAACAACAACACCCGCATCTTTAATTTCTTTAAGTCTTTGAATTATTAATTCTTCTTTAATTGGCTCTTTATAAATCTCTTGCAATCTTTTTGTTGAATTCGATTTATTAAGCCAAGCGATTTCTTCATAAATTTTCTCAGGATCTTCATACCTTGTCCACAATCCTTCTAAATCAAGCACACCTATACCACCAAGTTTGCCCAATTCTATAGCTGTAGCAGGACTCATAATAGAATCCATAGGTGCGGCCATAATAGGAATATCAACATGATATGCATCAATTTGCCATCCGACATTTATGTCTTCTGGAGAACGTGTACGCCTTGAAGGAACCACAGCTATATCATCAAAAGAATATGCTCTGCGTCCTCTTTTTGCTAAACCAATTTCTAACTCATTCATGTCACAATTATACATACTATGCATTAGCATTGGAATTATTACTGCGGTGCTTGTTGAACAACTTTACTTTCAGATCTTTCACAACAAGCATATTTTTAGTTATTTATAACTATGAAACGCTTTGCAAGTGTATTAAATGAGGATGATACCTGTATTTCCTTGGAAGGAATAAATACTCAAAAACACTGCCTGTGTTATAAGGTGGATCTAGTTACATCACATGTTGGATACAATGAAACCTTTCCCTTGAACTCTGAAACTTTAGCTCGGAGCATCATACTCACAA
>CAMPYB010000043.1 GCA_946998115.1 uncultured Actinomyces sp.
TTAATAATTCCTCATTATGACAGTCCAGTATATGATACTTTAATAGAACCAGGAATGGTATTTACTGTAGAACCGATGCTTACTTTAGGTACTGACCAGTGGCAAATTTGGGATGATGACTGGACAGTTTTGACAAAAGATAAAAGCTGGTGTGCACAATTTGAGCATACTATTGCAGTTACCGAAAATGGATTTGATATTTTAACTTTGCCATAATTCTGCTAAGTAATTTATATAAATTTACTATAATCTTACTACCTAGTAATTTTAGTTTAAAAATATCACTGATTGCTACATTATAATCGAATAAATCTAGTTCATAAAGGATGTATATGTCTAAAATACTTGCACCATACGGAGTTTGGAAAAGTAATATTTCTGCCGATAATTTAGCAACTGAAAATTGCCATATATCACAGTTACAAATAGATGGATACAATACTTATTGGATTGAAACTAGACCAAACGAAAATGGCAGAAATGTACTTGTTTGCTGTGATGAAAGTAATGTTATTAGAGATGTATTTCCTAATACTAATAATGATTTACCTTTCAATACAAGATGTAACGTACACGAGTATGGTGGAAAATCCTATTGCGTAAAAAATAATATAATTATTGCAACAAATATTAATGATGGAATTGTATATAAATATGATTTAAATAATACTGCTAAAGGTCTCATTCCACTAACATTCAATAAAAATTTACGTTTCGGTGATTTTGAATTAGATTTGAAAAACAATTTCGTCTATGCTGTATGCGAAAATCATGAAAATATTGATAATATAACTAATTATCTTGTTGCTATAAATTTAGATGATAATTGTCCACTCAGTGACAAAATAACAACTATTTTTAGTGGAACTGATTTTGTGTCTTCTCCATCAATTAGTAAAGATGGCAAATTTTTTGCTTGGATTTCTTGGCAACACCCAAATATGCCTTGGGATAAATCAAAATTACATGTGGCAAAATTATCTTCAAATATATCTTTAGAAAATGAAAAAATATTAGTTGATATTGACAATGTTAGTGTTTGTCAGCCTAAATGGACTGATGATAACGAATTAATTCACATAAATGATGCTTCAGGATATAGCAATGTCTATATTACACAAGGTTTTAACAGTAGTGATTTTAATTTACGTACAAGACATTTATCGCCTAGCGCAAAAAATTTTTCACCAGCAATGTGGGTTTTAGGTTTGCAAACTTACGACATCCTTGATTCAGATCATCTAGTTGTATCTTGGTGTGAAAATGGAAAAACATTTTTAGGCACAATGAATATTAGAAATGGTCAGTTAGAACAATGGCAAATAAAATATTATCCTAAAGAAAATATTGCATGTAATGATGCGCGCATAGTTGCATTAGTAAATTCTCCATTTGATCTTCCTATAGTGTTAGAAATTAAAAATGGAACTTTCAAAACTCTATCTCGAAAGAAAGAGAATAATTATTTGAAAGAAGATATAAGCATAGGTGAACATATTACTTGGAATACCACAAATGGAGATATTTGTCATGGCTTCTTATACATGCCAATGTCTGCTAAGTATGCTGGAATAGATTCTGAAAAACCCCCTTTGCTCGTTGAAATTCATGGTGGACCAACTTCACAGGCAAATTGTGGATTCAAACTTGAAAAACAGTTTTGGACAAATCGTGGATTTGCAATATTAGATGTAAATTATCGTGGTTCTACAGGTTATGGTCGCAAATATCAAAGAAAATTGGAAGGCAATTGGGGTATATACGATATTGAAGATTGCATAAGTGGTGTTAAATATTTAATATCTAAAGGACTCATAGATCCTAACTGCGTAGCTATACATGGAGGATCAGCAGGCGGATATACAACTTTAACTGCACTTACATGTACAGATATTTTTACTGCAGGAGTTAGTTATTATGGAGTTAGTGATTTAAAATTGCTTGCAAAACATACACATAAATTTGAGTCACAATACTTATTCGGACTTTTAGGAAGTAAAAATTTAAATGATAAAGTTTGGTCAGATAGATCACCTATTTATAATATTGACAAAATTACTGCTCCATTACTTATATTACAAGGGAGCGCAGATAAAGTTGTACCAGTAGAACAAGCTCAAATCTTCTATGAAAAAATGATATCAAATAATAAAAAAATAGAATTTGTGCTTTATGAAGGCGAAGGTCATGGATTTGTAAGAGATTGCAACATTATAGATAGTTATAATAAAGAATTAGATTTTTATTTACGAGTTTGGAATAAGAAATAATTTTGTATAAATATATGCAAAGGAAATAATATATGAATAATGAAAATATAGATTATGATTTATGCGTAAAACAATTAGATGAAATATTATCTGGAGAAAATAATAAAATAGCATTACTATCTAATGCTAGTGCTTTTCTTTTCGATTGCATGAAAAATTTAAACTGGTGTGGTTTTTATATTATGGATAATAATGATAATGAGTTAGTATTAGGTCCTTTTCAAGGAAAAATAGCTTGTTGGAGAATACCATTAAACAAAGGAGTTTGTGGGTATAGTGCCAAAAATAGAAAAAGTATAATTGTTGATAACGTGCATGATTATAAAAATCATATAGCATGTGACAGTGCAAGTATGAGTGAACTTGTCTGCCCAATTATTATAGATGACACTCTTTTTGGCGTGCTTGATATTGATTCTTTTAAAGAAAAAAATTTCACTCAAAATGATAAAGAATTTATAGAAAAAATCTGTAAAATTTTGAGTGAAAAATTAAAATAATTTATAAAGTAAATAATTCAAATAAACTTTTATTTATTGAATGATTTAAGTATTCGTTTAGTTTTAATAACTGTAGGTTTCTTAAATGTAATTTCTGATAAAATAACTGAAATAAATATAATTATGAATCCTACAGTTGTTTTTGCTGTTAGTACTTCGCCATAAAATAGTATTGAGAATAATACAGCTATAGGAGCATGCGTTGCTAATATAATTGCACCCGATGTAGCATTAGAATATTTAAAACCATATATTTGTAACATTAATGCTAAAGTGGTAGCAAAAATTCCTAAGTACCCTACTCCAATTATTGATAAAAATGAAAATTCATCAGGATAATCACTAAGTATAATACTTGTTATTACTGACAAAATGAAAACAAAGAATATTTGTAAAAATACTAAAAGATTTCCATCTTTACGCTGACAGAAAATAAAAGTTAAAACAATATTTATACCTAAAGTAATACCTGTAATTATAGTTACAAAATCTCCTATTGTTATGCTCAAATCACCTGATAAAGAAATTATTCCAACTCCGAATAAGCATAAAAATGCGGCTATCAATTTAGATTTTTCAGGTCTTATCTTAGTCAATGCCCAATATAAAAATGGCACAACTATGCAATAACTAGTGGTTATAAAAGCTGATTTCCCAGGTGATGTATCTAAAAACATACCTAAAGTTTGAGTTATCGTTGAAAGCCACAAACTAAATCCCATACCAAATCCATAAAGCCAAGTTTTGGCATCTATGGTTTTAAATTTTTTATATATAAAAGGTAACATTGCTAAAAGTGCAAAAAAATATCTAGTCGCTAATAAAAACGGTGGAGCTAATTCTTGAGAAACATCTTTAATAACAATAAAAGTAGTTCCCCATAAAATTGAAGTACCGCACAAAGCTAACAAGCCTTTGGTCCTTTTACCTAATTCAAATTTTAATTTATTTTGCACTTGTCACATTATCCTAATATCTACCAACACAATATAATACTATATATTCTATTATTAAAATCAGTTGAAATAAAAGATTATTTTAAAGGAGCGTTCAGAAAGGGATTAAAAAGAGAACCGACTGAAAGCCTTTAAGCGGGAACGTAAGAAATAACGACCATACAAGACTAGAAATGCTACTATGTGGTCGTTTTCTTATCATTTACTCACCATCTTTCTTTGTCCCATGAGTTGCGGAATCTTC
>CAMPYB010000044.1 GCA_946998115.1 uncultured Actinomyces sp.
AGCTGTTTTGCCTGAAAGTGTAAAGCAATTAGGTGCTCAAGCTGTTTTAGCGAACGCTTATCATTTATATTTAGAGCCGGGATCTGATTTAGTTGATGAAGCTGGTGGGCTTGGAAAGTTTATGAATTGGGATGGTCCTACTTATACTGATTCTGGTGGTTTTCAGGTTTTAAGTTTGGGTGCGGGCTATAAAAAAGTATTGACTGAGGAATTTGCTTCTGATGGTGTAGTTACTAAACAACAGGCTAATAAGGCTGTAAGGTTGGCGCGTAAAACTATAGATCCAGATGGTGTTACTTTTACTAATTATATTGATGGCTCAAAGCATAGATTTACTGCTGAAGTATCTATGAAGATACAGCATGAATTAGGTGCTGATATTATGTTTGGTTTCGATGAGTTAACTAGTTTGATTCATCCATACTGGTACCAGGTTGAAAGTTTGGAACGTACACGTTTGTGGGCGGAAAGATGTTTGCGTGCACATAAAAAATTGACTGATGAAAGGGTTGGTAAAGCATATCAGCAACTTTTTGGTGTTATACAAGGTGCTCAACATGAAGATTTAAGGCGTAAAGCGGCAAGAGATTTGGCTAATATGGAAATAGATGGCCAAATGTTTGATGGTTTCGGTATAGGTGGTGCTTTGCAGAAGGAGCGTTTATCTGAAATTGTCGGATGGGTGTGTCAAGAGTTGCCTGAAAATAAAGCAAGACATCTTTTAGGTATTAGTGAACCTGATGATTTTTTTGCAGCTATTGAAGTTGGTGCTGATACTTTTGATTGTGTTTCACCTTCTCGTGTAGCAAGAAATGGTGCTTTTTATACTCCTAATGGTCGTTTGAATGTTAAACGCAGTCGTTTTAGGCGAGATTTTAGTCCTTTAGTTGAAGAATGCAAGTGTTATACTTGTCAAAATTATTCTAAAGCTTATATTTCTCATCTTTTTAGAGCTAAAGAAATGTTAGCTTCTACTTTGATGACTATTCACAATGAATTTTTTATTGTGACACTTGTTTCAAATATTCGTCAAAGTATTATAAATGGTGATTATTGGGAATATAAGAGAGAAGTATTAGATAGATATTATGCAAGCTAATAATTATTCTTTTGATAAATTCGCTATTGTAATGTAATTTATTTTTACTTTGAAATTATGTTTTTTGCTATGTAAAAATTGATGATTATTTAAAATAAATTAATATAAACTGATAAATATTTTAGTTTATTTTTTGTAAATATTTTTATTCTTATTTTATATAAAATTGATTTTTTGGGTTTATGTTTATTCATAATTTCTTTTGTAAAAGTTTAGGTTATTTATGGTTATGGTTTATTTTTTTTGAATATAAAATTTTTTTACCTTTATTTTAATAGTTTTTTAATGTAGTATTGTTTTTTGTTGCAATCTGTTTACTATGGATATGTTATTTTATACAGTGTGTATATTCTGTTTATTGTAAATAGTTTATCCGACAGAAGCAATATGTATTTATAGCATTATAAATACTTTTAGTTGCGTATATTTTTATTAGATCGTAAAGGAGGAGACATGACGCATGATGTGACGAATACCACCGTAATTACAGGTGATAATCAAAAGCGAAAAGAAGAAGATATATCGCGAGGTGGCGAACTAAAGCGTCATTTGACGTCACGTCACCTCAATATGATTGCAATTGGTGGTGCTATAGGTACTGGTCTATTTGTTGCTTCAGGCGGTACTATTTCACAGGCAGGGCCTTTGGGTGCGTTAATTGCTTATGCAGCAATTGGTGTAATGGTATTTTTGCTTATGCAATCTTTGGGTGAAATGGCTACTTGGTGTCCTACATCTGGAGCTTTTGAAGAATATGCAAGAAGATATGTTTCTCCTTCCTTTGGTTTCGCTCAAGGTTGGAATTATTGGTACAATTGGGCGATTACTATAGCTGCAGAGTTAGTTGCGGCAGCATTAGTGATGAACTATTGGTTCCCGGATGTTCCATCATATATTTGGTCTGGTGCTTTTTTGATAATTTTATTTATTTTGAATGCATTGTCTGTACGAAGTTTTGGAGAATCTGAATTTTGGTTTGCTTCCATTAAAGTAGTTACGGTTATTGTATTTTTAGTACTGGGCGTAGCAATGATTTTTGGAATATTAGATGGTCATGAAGTAGGTTTTGCAAATTGGAGAGTTGGAGATGCTCCAATAGTGAATGGATATTTAGGTATACTAAATATATTTATGATTGCTGGATTCTCTTTCCAAGGTACTGAAATGATAGGTGTAGCGGCTGGAGAAACAGATAATCCTGAAAAAAATGTTCCTAAAGCTACTCGTGCAGTATTTTTCAGAATATTAATTTTCTACATAGGTGCCATTTTTGTAATTGGTTTGTTATTGCCATATACAGATCATAGATTACTTGCTTCTGAAGTAACTGATATATCGGTGTCTCCTTTTACTTTAGTGTTTGAAAAAGCAGGAATATTAGGTGCGGCTTCTGTTATGAACGCAGTGATTTTGACTTCTATTTTGTCTGCAGGTAATAGTGGAATGTACGTGTCTACAAGGATGCTCTATGCGCTAGCTAAAAAAGGTAGTGCACCAAAACTT